>JAHEYW010000289.1 GCA_023251395.1 Bacteroidales bacterium | reverse complement strand
CCTTTCGCAAAATATCTATTTAATTACCTGTGGTTTGTAAATCTTGAAGGCATTGTTCAGCATAGATGGTCTCTCAGAATATGTCCTGACAGGATCATAAATATAAGTTCCTTTTGTTGAGACACTTCCGTGTTCCAGAAAATATATGGCCTCTTTATAGCATGATTCATTTTTGTCCTTGAAATCGTGAGTGATGTCATCCTTGACATACTTAGCCGGTGCAAAACCGGCATAATATCCTCCCTGACCAGCTGAGTTCACAAGTTCAAATGTAACTGGTGCAAAGATATATTTGCTGTCATTTGTTGCCCATACGTTCATTCCGGTTGGTTTTCCATTAGTAGTATCCCCAATTGTTGTTACCGTAAGATGCGACCGGAGACCATTAATCACCTCCTCACTGGCAGAGGCAGTCTCCCTGGTTGTTATAACCACAAGTCTGCTGAGATTAAGAGGTGAATTTATTGAAGTGAAATTAATTGTTGAATTATTTGAAGCTGCTTTCTTATCATTATATGAGCTTGTTATGAAAGGAGTTCCAAATACTGAAGTGCCGGCAATATAACTTGAAAGCTGTGTTGCCACATCCAGAATACCTCCGGAGTTATAACGAAGATCAAGTATAAGATCCTGTACATTCTGAGCTTTTAAGAAAGCAAATGCCTGATTTAATTCATCTGAGGATGGTTCAATGAATGCATCAAATACTATATGACCTGCCAAGCCTGATTTTAATTTAACTGTATCAAAAAGCATTACAGAATTAACTTGAAAACTTTTTTTGGTAGTTACAGCCGTAGTATCATTCCCCCTGGGAGTAGTAAAAACAAAAGTATTCGTTATTCCTGCAGATGAAGCTCCGATGAGGTTATTGTATGCAGTGGAATTACCAGAGGCAAAAATCGGAGCAAGATCCGTTCCATTGAGCTTCTTGATTATCCAGCCCCGTCTTACTCCAGGTCCGCCATTACCATTTGTGTATAAAGGGGAATTACTGTAAATGGTCACAATTCTGACATTATTGTTTGCGGCATCGTATCCCAGTCTTATTCCATGGCCGACAAATGTGCCAGACATAGTAGCCATAAACTCATTATAATCCGATACAAAGCTCCAACGGTCAAGTTTTTTGTACCGAAGAGCATCCATCAGCTCATAAGGATCTTTATAATCATTAGCAGTAACAACTGGCATATTTTTGTACCACAGATACCAATCATTCATAAGGCTGTATAGTGCATCCCTGGCCTTTGTTGCAGAAGTATCTGTGTTTGTGATTGGGGTCTCTTTTTTGCAGGCAGTGAGACCAATGACCACAATAACAACAATTGATAACAATTTCTTCATAACTCAATTAACTTAACTTGCATATAACAATTATATCGCCTCTTTTGATCGCCGGTTTTGGAAAAATATTCCTGCAATTATCAGCAATAATCCTGCCGGAGTCGTATAATAAACGGGTTCATTTATAATAAAGTGTATAAAAATTAGCGAAATGAATGGTGCAAGATAAACAAGATTACTTACTTTATCACTTGTAGGGGCGAGCTGCAGCGCTCTTAGCCAGAAGTAAAATGTTATGCCCATTTCAAATATTCCGATATAAACTGATGCAAATATTCCTTTGACATCAGGAACTGCCGGTTTACCGGATAGTAAAAGCAATACAAGCAGAAAAACTGTGGCAAAAGCAAAACTTGTAAAAAGCTTGACTGATTCATCTCTTTTATCCCTCATATTGAGTATGAAGTAAAGAGCCCAGAAGATTGAACTTCCGGTAGCAAGCATCACACCAACAGGATCAGATTTCCCCGGATGAAAAATATTTCCCTGTGAGGAAATAATAAAAACTCCGATGAAACTGATAAAAAGGGCTATAAAACTTTTTCCCGGGATCTTCTGTTTAAGGACCGGTACAGAAAGAAAGACCAGTATTATGGGCCAGATCATATTCAGGGGCTGGGCTACCTGTGCCGGAAGTATCTTATAGGCTTTAAGAAGAATTAAATAATAAATAGTTGGGTTTATTAATCCCAGGATCATCGATGAGGCAAGATCTTTCTTCGTATTCTTTAATAAAAGACTGAGTTTCCCGGAGCCTGCCATGATACCAAATAAAACCAGGGTTGACGTCAATGTGGCAATTGTAAGCATCGGAAGAACATCAAGTTCCCCCAGTCCTATCTTGAATGCAGTCGGAATTGTTGACCAGAAAAATACAGCCAGCCCTGCAAAGATATATGACTGTTTTGTATGGTCCATTTCAGGGTTTAAATTGCTTATACACGATTGAATATTTTTGAACGAGGGTGTAGAAAAAGTAAAAATCCATTAACCACAAAGGTCCCCATCCGCCAGATGGCGGATCGCAAAATACGCAAAGAGCTGAATACCATGGTCTTCCTTTTGCGTTCTTTGCGTAAATCATTGCGTTCTTTGCGGTTAATTGGCTTTTCTTATTCCCCAAGGAGGGGCAAATCCTCAAAGTAAATTAGTTTATTACCTCAAATCCGGTATACGGCACCAGTACCTCAGGGATCTTAATTCCTGATTCTGTCTGATTATTTTCAAGAATAGCAGCAACAATTCTTGGGAGAGCAAGAGCGCTTCCGTTAAGAGTATGAGCCAGTTTCGTCTGTTTATCTCCTTTCTCCCTGAATCTGCATTTCAGCCTGTTTGACTGGAACGATTCAAAATTTGAAACTGAGCTAACCTCAAGCCATCTTTTCTGGGCAGCAGACCAGACTTCAAAATCATAAGTCAACGCGGAAGTGAAAGACATATCACCACCGCAAAGTCTTAGTATCCTGTATGGAAGGTCGAGTTTGGAAACAAGGCCTTCGACGTGGTTTACCATTTCCTCAAGAGAGATGTAGGAGTTATCAGGATGAGCAATCTGAACTATTTCAACTTTATCGAACTGGTGAAGCCTGTTCAATCCTCTGACATGTGCACCCCAGGAACCTGCCTCACGCCTGAAACAGGGTGTATAAGCCATATTTTTTACCGGCAGGTCTTCAGCATTGAGAATGACATCCCTGTAAATGTTTGTGACTGGTACCTCTGCAGTCGGGATAAGATAGAAATTGTCAAGGCTTGCGTGGTACATCTGACCCTCCTTGTCGGGCAGCTGTCCTGTTCCGAATCCGGAGTCTTCATTTACAATAATAGGTGGCATAATCTCCCTGTAACCGGCTTTTTCACCTTCATCAAGGAAGAAATTGATAAGTGATCTTTCAAGTTTT
>JAHEYW010000288.1 GCA_023251395.1 Bacteroidales bacterium | reverse complement strand
CAGATCGCCATTTTCATTATAAAAGTAATAAATGCCCGGAACGTCAGGTATCCGCTCTAATTTATTGATATCAAGTTTTGGGTTTAGCTTTGAAACCTTTGTATTTTTCATCAGGAGGGTCTTCTTCCCGTTCATCTCCATATCTTTCGTCATCAGGATCTCAAACAGCTTAACAGTTGCGAGCGCATCTCCTGAAGCTCTGTGTCTTCCGCTATTTGATATCCGGAGATCCCTGCAGATATTTCCAAGACTATATGACCTGTGTCCCGGAATCAGTTTCCTGCTGAGAGCTACGGTATCGAGAATATTTCTTTTGAAATTGAACCCAAGAGATTTAAACTCCTCACGAATAAAAGAATAATCAAACCTTGCGTTGTGAGCAACAAATGTTCTTCCTTCTGTCAGCTCAACAATATTTCGTGCAATTTCATAAAAACGGGGGGCATCCTCAACCATTTCATTAGTAATGCCTGTGAGATTGGTAATGAAATATGGAATATTTCTTTCGGGGTTGATCAGTGTAACATACTCTCCTGTTACCTGGTTCCCGTCATGCAGATAAATAGCTATTTCAGTGATCTTTTCATTCCTCGCGCTTCCACCTGTGGTCTCGATATCAATAATCGCATACATTGGTTGAAATCTCCCGTGAATTATCGGCTACGAAGATAATCAGAAAAGGAGCAGATTGGTTTATTGTTTGTATTTTTGCAGGTCTAGAACTTCTTGTCATGAATGAATGTATCGGAAAAAGTTTCATTCTTAACGGAGAACTGCAATCGTCAGAACTGTTTGATAATTCACTGGTTTATGAAGGGGATTCAATTTATGAGGTGATCAGGATGTTTAAAGGGAACCCTGTTTTTTTCCCCGATCACATGGAAAGGCTTGCAGCAAGCGTAAGGATACAGCATAAGGAACCCCTGACCGATGGCCCTTCTCTGAGAAGAGATATTATTGATCTTTGCAGATCGGATAAGAAAAGAGAAGCTAACCTTAAAATAGTCTTTAATTACAATAACGGTTCAGCCAATTATCTTGTCTATTTTATTGAACCTATTTATCCTTCTGAGGATCAATATAAGAATGGTGTGAAAGGCATTCTTTATCATGCCGTCAGGAAAGATCCGGAATCCAAAGTCATCAATCATAAACTAAGATCATCCATTTATCACAGGCTAATAAACGAAGGGGGATACGAAGCGCTTCTGGTAAACGGGAATAACCTGATAACAGAGGGAAGCAGATCGAATATTTTTTTTCTTAAGAATGATACACTTGTAACCGCCCCTGATAACCTTGTACTGAATGGTATTACACGAAAATATATCTTTGAGATCTGCAGGGAAGAGAAGATTTCTGTAAACCTGGACTGCATCAAAGCTGATGATATTTCCGAATATGAAGCTGTATTTATGACAGGTACTTCCCCTATGGTTCTGCCTTTTTATTGCATAGGTGATAAATTTTTCGATGTCAGAGTGGCTTTGATGGCAAAGTTAAGAGAACTTTATATATCAAAAGCGGAAGACAGTATCCGTCTTTTCAGACCGGAATAATTACTTCACCGAACAGGCTGCGGGATAATTTATTATCTTTGTAGCCATATTAATTCAAACCTTTATCGTATGGCCAGCGTAAGAAATCTTAAGAAAGATATTGATTACCTTATATTTGAAGTTATCTCCGATAGTTTTGCCTATTCAGGCATCCACCCTGAGGATAAACCTGATGAAATATCAGCTATAATTAATGATGCCGTTAGTTTCAGAAATGATCTCATCGCGAGGGTTAATAATCCTGATGGCAAGGATAATCCGAAAATTGTGAAAGCTTATTATAAATCGGTCGAGAAGGATCTCATTGAAGGTGTCGACAATCTTTTTGACAGGCTCAGCTCTCTGACTGAGAAGAAAGGGTAAAGTTTTTATATATCAGTGTTCCGCATTCCGTACACCTTCCTGAATTATCAAGGTTCAATAACGTTGTCTTATATCCCGATCTGATGGTGACCGTTTTACCACATTCGGGACAATTTGTATTCTGACCCGGCCCCGAGTGTGTGTTTCCCATATATACATAATCAAGTTTTTCTGAAGCAATCTCAAAAAGTCTTGTCAGGGTTTCCGTTGATGTTGCAGGATCGTCCCTTCTGAACATTGGAAAGTACCGGCTCAGATGAAAAGGTATCTCCCTGCCAAGTTCACCAGCTATCCATTCCGATTGCAGAGTCATCTCTTTTTCACTGTCATTCTGCCCGGGTATTATAAGTGTGGTAATTTCCAGATGCTTTCCTGACGCGGCGATCTGTTTTAAGGTTTCCAGCACAGGTTCCAGTCTGGCTCCTGTAAGCTTCCTGTAAAAGTTACTATTAAATGCTTTCAGATCAATATTGAAAGCGTCGATGACCTGAATGATTTCATTCAGAGGTTCGCTGTTAACATATCCGTTACTAACCATTACAGTATGCAATAGGGCATTCCTGGCCGATTCAGCAACATCCATCATGAACTCAAACCCTACAATGGGTTCATTATATGTAAAAGCTATCCCGATATTTTTCTCCGCTGACTGCGCCTCAGCTAACAGATTATCTGCAGTAATTTTTGATTTTGAGAACCCAGGAACATTCTGTGATATGGAAAAATTATGGCAAAAATCACATCTCATATTGCAACCATACGAACCCAGGGAAAGAATATTATAACCGGGAAAGAAATGATAAAGAGGCTTTTTTTCAACCGGGTCAAGTGAATATCCTGAAATGACGCCATAGGTAATCAATTCAATTATCTGCCCTGTGTTCCTTCTTACACCGCAAATACCGGCGTGATCCTTCATAATCTTGCAATAATGAGGACATAACAGACACTCAAGCTTGTTTTTATTTTCTTTGAAAAGTTGTGTCATAATTTTTAAACTTTACAAAATTACTATTTTAATTAACCCCAACCGGAATTTTTAGCTGCAATCACATTTATTGATACATTTGCAAATCGCACACCGGAACGTTATTAAATTTTATAAAGAAATGCCGAAACAAAACAAATACTCAGTTTTTCTGATACCAGTATTATTATTACTGTTACAGTTGCCTGCGGAATTAAAGGCACAGACCGGCGAAGGATGGAAGGCTTCAAAGGAGATTGTGGAAAAACTTTCAAAGTCCTCTCCGGAGTCTGACTTTTATGAAGAAAAAGTCCCTGCATATAAATTGCCTGATCTTCTGCTGACTCTTGATGGCAAAAGAGTTGCAACAGCAGGATCA
>JAHEYW010000085.1 GCA_023251395.1 Bacteroidales bacterium | reverse complement strand
TTTAGTTGGAATATGATATGCATTATCAAGGTTGGAATGTTTGATTTCCTCCGGCAGATCGTCAAAATCCTGCAAGTCTGAACTGCCAGAGCTTCCAGGGTTAAAGAATCCTAATGTTCTTAATGCCGTTTTATTCCCGTTTTTCTGCTTTCTGATTTCATGAAGATATCTTGAATGAATAGCTTTGGCAATCTTTTTAATTACTTTCCCGTCTATTTCGGAAATCTCTTCCACCCTGACAATTTCGTATCCGACTTTCTTAAGCTCAAATGGTATTAAATGATTCATTTCTATGTAAAAACGTTTACTTTTCTCTGGTAGCTTTTTAAAAGAAACCGGAAGTTTTTTACTGAAGTTCTTTATTCCCGCAGGTGAATCATCAGTGGCCTGATTCCCGCAAAAATATTCATAATCATTCCTGGCAACCTTTTCGATTTCATTATATGAGATCAGGCATGTCCTGCAAAAATCCCGGTAAGGGCGGATGCGAAGGTTTAGTAGTTTAAGTTTTCCCGGTATCCTTGAAACATAGTCATACCAGACTGATTTCTCGTCCATTGTGAGTTTCCCGAATTCTTTTTTAATAATAACCGGGGATGTAAATAGCTTCTGAGTCCTGTGTAAGTCATCATAAATATATTCAGCGATCTGATTTATAAAGATTTTTTTATAGTCGGCCCAATTGGCTGAAATATCCCGTATAAATTCATGGTCAGGATCCAGAACAACCTCAGACCATTTTTCACTTCCATTTTTAGAAAAAGCTCTGACCATAAGTGAATATTTATTCTGTTTTTAAATGCGGTCCTGACCTTATTGGCTGGTTTTCTGAACGTATTCAAACGGAAATTTTGCCATTCTCGCCATCTCCTTCCCAACTTCCAGCATATCCAGATCATCTGCTTCATGATGCCATTTGACTGTTACGTTTTCCCCTTTCGAACGGACAGCAGCGATCTGCTTGCAAAAATCAAGTATATATTTTGCAGAAGATGAATTAAAATATTCAAAGTCCAGATTGAAAACAGCTGGTTCTCTGACATCCTGAGAACTTCTGATATGTGAGGAGTAGTCATCAAACCAGTTCATGATTTCAGTGTAAAACCCTACAACATCGTGTGGTCTCGATTCTCCGCTTATTTCGAATATATTCTTTTCAGGATCAAAATTAACTTTCGGCGAGTTAGTCGTCTGTTCAATGAATAACTTTCTCATAGTATGTTTATTTACTAAAATTTGTATCACAAAATCAGAAAAACCATTTCCAGTTTCAGTGAAATTATAATCAATCTTGTTGCCAGATTTTAATTTCATAATTATGAATCCCAGACCCGCTCCGTTTGATTCAGGTTTAATTTCCTTATTTATTATTTCTTCATATAAATCAGAAAGATCGTCCTGTTCCATCATATTGATATTGTCAAGGATTTTAGCAAGCCTGACTTTTCTTTCGTCATAAACAATATTCCCTGTTTTAATCTGAACTATATTGCTTTTATCAGATGCATAAATGAATGGATGTTTTCTGAAACCTGAGGGATAGTTTTTTATTGAGTGTTTAGAGATGTTCTCAAGACACTCCACCAGTATTGCATAGACCCTTTTACCAGTCGTTTTTGGTAACCCTGTGAATCCTTGTGTCCTTTTTAATTTTTTCAACAGGAGATCAATTTTTTCGTGATTGATCGGACCAGTATAATCCAGGAATATTTCTGATCTGGGCATATAGCTATTTTTATTCCTAAAATATCTGAATGAAATATTACCTGACAGAATCTTTTATATAACTCTCTTCTGCCAGCACCAAATTTATTTTTCTATATACATAGAAATTACTAACTTGAATAGCTTTAAACAAAGATACAATATAAGATTTTTTTTCAGGGTTTCCGGTTATATTTTTTTAGGACCAATCTACATTAATTATAATCTATGAGCGAGCCCATATTAAAAGCGCTGATGCAGCTTTTCGCATTGATTGTCGACGTTCATAATGACACGTTTCTCAATAGTCAGAAAGAAAATATCGTAAAATCATTCCTTGCCCGGCATCTGAATACTGAATTAATAGCCAGGTATTATAAAGTGTTTCAGGATTACATTGAACTTTTCAATGCTGAAAGTGTCGAAAAAGACAGTATCAGGGACAGGAAACGTGTTTCACTGAATGCAATGAAGATTCTCTCTATCTGTGAAAAGATAAATGAGGAACTCCAGCAACAACAGAAGATTTATGTACTCGTTCAATTGATGGATTTTATTTCGTCCGGAAAGGAAATAACTGAAAACCAGTTCGATTTTATTCAAACGGTAGCAACAGCTTTTAACATAGAAGGAAAAGAATATCAGGATATTAAAGGTTTAATTATTGGCTCTTTACATGATATTCCTGAAAAGAACAGGGTTCTGATAATTGATGATAAAGAGGAGCCGGCCACTGATAATGTAAAGCATGCATGTCGTGAAAATCTCGAAGGAAAAATTGTATTCCTTCATATTGCAAGTACAAATACATATTTAATGAGATATTCAGGCAATGGAGATCTCTATCTGAACGGGCAGAACATAATTGATATACAGACCTACGTTTTTGACCATGGGTCCACGGTGAGGGGAACAGGAATTGATCCGGTATACTATACAGAAGTTGTAAGCCTTATTTCTGAAGCAGCCTTTGAAAGTAAAATAGCAATTGCAGCATGTGATGTCTCATACAGATTCAGTAACAGTGAAAACGGCATTCATAATCTTGACTTTCATGAAGAATCAGGGAGACTGGTTGGTATTTTAGGAGGAAGCGGAGTTGGTAAATCCACTACCTTAAGCATTCTCAGCGGAACGTTAAAACCACAAATTGGAAATGTGCTGATAAACGGATACAATCTTTATGATAAAATTGAAAAGGAGAACCTTAATGGAGTAATCGGTTTTGTACCACAGGACGATCTTTTGATAGAAGATCTTACAGTTTATCAGAACCTTTATTATAATGCTAAAATGTGTCTCAATAATTTCTCTGATAATGAAATAATTGAGATTGTAAATAAAACACTTTCAGATCTGGATCTTAATGAAACAAGGGACCTGAAGGTTGGTAACCCTCTGAAGAAGATTATCAGCGGTGGTCAGAGGAAAAGGGTAAATATTGCACTTGAATTGCTGAGGGAACCAACAATTCTTTTCGTAGATGAACCAACATCCGGGCTCTCATCAGTCGATTCTGAAACTGTGATGAATTTGCTCAAGGAACAAACCTATATCGGCAAGCTTGTAATAGTGAATATCCATCAGCCATCCTCAGAACTGTACAAGATGTTCGACAAAATCATGATCATCGATAAAGGGGGATATCAGATATACTATGGAAACCCGACAGAGGCAATTGTCTATTTTAAAAGCCAGAGTAATTCCCCAAATCCGGATGAGGACCAATGTGCAAAATGTGGCAATATCAATACCGACCAGATACTTCAGATCATTGAGGCAAAAGTGGTTGATGAACATGGGAAAGCTACACAGATAAGGAAGGTATCTCCCGGAGAGTGGGCTGAAAAGTACAGGGAGAATATCGCCGGGAATGACAAAAAAATCAATATTGAAAAACAAAAACTTCCCGTTAATAAATACAGTATTCCCGGATTATTAAGGCAATCAAAGATCTTTTTTCTTCGTGACCTTTTATCAAAAATTGCAAATAAGCAGTATCTTCTAATAAGTCTGCTCGGACCTCCTCTTCTTGCCCTTCTTCTCGCATATTTCACAAGATATGAGGAAGGATCATCCTACAGATTCAGTGATAATGATAATATCCCGCCATATTTATTTATGTGTGTAATCACTTCAATGTTTTTCGGATTGATGGTCAGTTCGGAAGAAATAGTGAAAGACAGAAAAATACTTAAAAGAGAATCCTTTCTAAACCTTAGCTGGTTTAGCTATCTGAATTCCAAAGTGGTGATGATGTTTCTGTTTTCGGCAATACAAACCTTTTTCTTTGCCCTGATAGGTAATTTAATCCTCGGAATTAAAGATATGCTATTCAGCTACTGGCTGGTTTTATTTGCAACTTCATGCTTCGCAAACATAATGGGGCTGAATATTTCATCGGCTTTTAATTCAGTCATTACCATCTATATTCTCATACCATTTATTATTATTCCCCAGCTACTTTTCAGCGGAGTTCTTGTGAAATTTGAAAAGCTTCATGTATCTGATCAGGCACAGGAATATGTGCCTGTAATAGGAGACCTGATGACAGCCCGCTGGTCTTTTGAGGCGCTGGCTGTCAGACAATTTAAGGACAATAATTATGAAAAGCGCTTTATTAACTATGAAATACTGGAGAGCGATTATCAGCGCAACAAAAACCTGATAGATATTTTAGCTGTGGACCTGGATCAATGCAAAAGGAACAAAGGGAATCCTGGGTACAAGGAAACTATGAATAATAATCTCGCCCAAATAGGTTTTTATATTAATGAGTTATCAGATAAACTTCATAAAGTACCAGGGAAATGGATCTCGGCCCTGAATATTGAAAGTTTCAATTCTGACGTTGAAAAAGAAGCTCGTTTATTTCTTGATTCATTGAGGAGGAGTTCCGGTATTCTGCAGAAGAAGGAAATGCAGGCGGAAGATTCTGTTGCAAGTTCACTTGTTAAAATGTTAGGTATTGATGGGAAATTCGATCTTCAGAACATTTATGAAAATAAGAGACTGAGATCTCTTGTGCTTGGTGAAGACAATGTTAAACAGACACAGATAACATCAAATAAGATAATTAGCAAATATCAACCGGGCTATATGAAGGCTTCTTCGAAATATGGACGGGCACATTTTTATGCTCCTGTTAAAATGGTCGGCAACATTGAGGTTGATACTTATTGGTTCAATATTACAGTGGTATGGATTGGTTCATTTATGTTATATATTATCCTGTATTATAATCTTCTCAGGAAACTTGTTGACTTTTTAGGAAGAATCAGGTTCAGAAAAGTCTAAATATTAATTATTGAATATATTTCTTTGTCTTTTAATTAGTTACAACCTGTGTTATACATGTCTAAGAAAAATTGCATTTAGGAAGTTTTCATTAATTTTGATAACGATATAATTAATCCTCAGCATTATGTCAAGTACAATTGAGGGATATAATTACGACATCTTCATTAGTTACCGCCAGAAAGATAACAAAGGCGACAGGTGGGTAAGCGAGTTTGTTGACGCCCTTAAGACTGAACTTGAATCTACATTCAAGGAAGAGATCAGCGTCTATTTTGACATCAATCCTCACGATGGACTTCTGGAAACTCATGATGTTGATGCATCTCTGAAGGATAAACTGAAATGCTTGGTTTTTATTCCAATAATCTCACGCACTTATTGCGACCCAAAATCATTTGCATGGGAACATGAGTTTAAAGTATTTGTAGAGCAGGCATCGCAAGACCAATTTGGATTGAAGGTTAAATTGTCTGGTGGAAATGTTGCAAACAGAATACTTCCAATCCAGATACATGATTTAAAGCCTGAAGATAAATCGCTGGTCGAAAAAGAGTTAGGGGGATTTTTAAGAGCAATTGAATTTATATACAAAGAGTCGGGAGTTAACAGACCGCTGACCCCTAAAGATTCTGAAGATAAAAACACGAACAAAACTAATTATCGAAACCAGATTAATAAAGTTGCTAATGCAATTGACGAAACCCTCTCCGGCTTGAAGTCAGAACCTCTCTCAGTGGAGAAAGAAAGTTCAATTACAAAGGAGCCTCTGAAGGAAATTAAGAAAAGGAATAAAATTGAGTTGCAGGAAAAACCTGTCAAAACTTCTAAGATGAAATTACTATCAGGGGTTGGGTTCCTGCTAATCTTAATAATTGCAGGAATATTTGCATATCAGAAAATCTTCAAAAGAAATTCTCTTGATAAGTTAAGATCATCAGGTGAAAGAATTTCTATTGCAGTAATGCCATTTCATAATATGACCAATGATACTACCTTGAATGTCTGGCAGAACGAAATACAGGATATTCTTATCACTTCACTTTCAAATTCTGAAGAATTATCAATAAGGCCAAAAGAATCAGTAAACAGCCTCATTAAAAGCAAAGGCCTTTCAAATTATGCTCCATTAACATCTTCTTATGAAGGCAATTTGGCAAAGACCTTGAATGCAAATGTATTTATATCCGGAAGTATAACTAAATCAGGGTCTATTTTGCGTTTAAATGCACAAGTAAATGATGCAAAAACAATTGAGATTTTAAAATCTTTTCAAATTGAGTCCCATTCAGCAGAGGGTATAGAATTTTCAGCACTTGATTCACTATCAGCAAGCATATATACCTTTATTGCTATTTCAAACATGATAAAAATAAATCTGGATTTTTCGCGTGAAATAATGACCACCTCTCCCCGAGCATACAAATATTTTGTGTTGGGAAGAAATGCCTATTCAGAAGGAGACTATGGAACAGCAATAGAATGGTGGGGAAAGGCCCTGGATATAGATTCTAATTTTACAAATGCAGAAAGTTATATAATTACTGGATATCTAAATAGTGGGATGTATGAGGATGCAAGAGGATGGTTCAGTCGGTATTATAAAAAGAAAGGAAAAATGACCCTAAAGAATCAACTCTGGGCTGAGCGGAAATATGCACAATTATATGGGACTCCTTATGATGAAAATAAGCAACTGTTGAAACTTAAGCAACTTAATGATCTGGATCCTATGGTGTACTATAATTTAGGTTTAGATTACATTAATTTGAATGAATTTGAGAAATCAATTCCGGAATTTGAAAAAGCAATTGAAATTTATGATAAATGGGGATCTAAACCCATGAGTGTAGGTTACTATTATTACCTTGGAATTGCATACCATAAAACTGAACATTTTGATAAAGAAAAGGGGCTATACAAGAAGGCAGAAGAAGATTTTCCTGATAATCCTCTTTTAATCTCTGGACAGGCTATATTAGCTTTATCTGAAGGTAAAATAAAAGAAGCGAATGATTATATTGAAAAATACAGATCAGAGCTGAAAAAGAGATCGACAAATGAGGTTGATCTATTAACTAATCTGGCTTCCATTTATTCTAAGGCAGAAATGCCGGACAAAGCAGAGTTATATTTCCGACAAGCTTTCTTATTGGTGCCAGATTCATTAAGAATAAATAATCTTGCCTATTTCCTGATTGATAAGGATCGAAATATTCCAGAGGGTTTGGAACTCATTGAAAAGGCACTTGAGGTAAGACCTTATTATTACTCATATCTTCATACCAAAGGCTGGGGATTATATAAGCAGGGTAAATACAAAGAAGCATTAGAGATACTTCAAAAGAGCTGGGATTTAAGAATGAAGAATGCTATATATTACCATGAGGCATTCCTCCATCTCGAGGAAACAAGAAAGGCCGTAGCTGGGTTTAAATGAAGAAGAGAAGGGGGGAATGGGAGAATGTGTGAAGAGGAGAGATGGAGACAGCGTTACTGAGTGACGCAGAGACAGCTCCGTGAGACTCCGTGCTCTCCATGGTTAACCCGAATCACGCTCTTCTACAGGTGTAATCTATTAATAATAATTTGTTCCCAAAATTAAAAGCCTGTCCCCATCCAGCTGATAAGATTATCTATAAATGGCTGAGGTATAACCTCCAGCCCATTCATGTCCCCGATAAAAAATATATGGCTCTTTGGTAAGTTGAGTATACCCATCACCGGCGGTGCTAAAGGTTCATTCTCATCTTTGACTCCGTTGAAATTCAAATCTCCATATTCATTCGCACCCAGCCAACCAAGCACTTCAATATCCGGATTCTCAGCCAGGTTGGTAAGAACAGATCCTGCAATATAAGCTATGGAACTAATATTTTTTGTAATTATGTGTGGAGTAATTGTGGTAATTTTTCCATATGCAATACCCTTAAACTCTAATCCCAGGAGGTATGCAATCTCATCAACCGGATCATACTTTTTGTGATCGGTAAAAAATACCATGTTCAAAGGGCGACTAATAATGTTTGAATAGACTTCAATTTCCCTCTTGGTATAATTTTCAAAACCATTGGCCCTGATCACGATGTAGTAACCAAAGAACATCTCTTCAGTAAGCTCAATGCCCCTTCCCAGTTCGTCCACCTCGAATCCTTTATCACGGAGATGATTTGCAAAAGGCTGACCCTGATGCCATTTATTCTTATCAAAACCAGTCGAAGGCGATTGGGGAAACCACCATACCCCGCCATCATGAGACGCATCAATGAGAATCTTGCATTTAATTGGAACTGCTGATGCTTCCCATCTGGCAGAATTGTTATTGGCATCTTTCAGTTCATAGATGACTTTTTGTGAAAAATCAACTGTAGAACTTCCTGATACCTGCTGAACCCCATTGACAATAACGGTATAGCCGTCCGGAACATTAAATTTAGGAACCAGCCTGGTGACATTCGCTCTGCGGTCAACTTCAAACCTTACACTTTTTTTCGAAGTGTTAATAGCTGTGGGAAGAGTCTGCCCGTCAGTTGAGAACGAAAGAAAGCCGTCAGAGAGAATATTATCCTGACTCTCTTTCTTACATGACAATAGAGCAAACAGCAAAATGAAGATGTAAATTTTCCGGGTTTGCATAGCTTTAATCAGATTCTTCGTAATTGCAAAAATCCATTTGTGCATCCCATTTTTAGAGGCCTCCGGTCAGAATCATATTCATCAACAATAAAGACTCTCTTTTCTGATGTACTTAAACGTGAGACCTCATGGCTTGAAGCTTAAAGATATGTATATGAAAGGTTATCATATACATATCAAAACAGATATCTGGAAAAACTTTATAACTATACTGTTACAATATCCAAAATTACGAATATTGTTTATATCCAATTGTTAATTTTCAATATTTTGTTGAATTATCTAGGCTGGTAAATACCAGCTGACAACAAAGTTAATTCACATCTTCAAAGTGTCAGATTATCTGAATTTGTAAGTAATCCCGAATTTGCCACCAGCGAAAGTGTTTCCACCACCAAGTTCAAGATTTAATCCGAAATGATTATTGAAAGAATATCTGCCACCCACCTGAGCACCAATACCGACACCAGAGGAACCCGTACCAGGATAATCACTGGGTGAGAACCAGAAATAGTAACCGGCATTCAAACCTGCATAAAAATCCCAATAATTGAGTATGTCCAGAAGTCTGTTAAAGTGATAATTACCATTTGTGGATATCCCCATAATGATGCTTCGGTACCTGGAATCAATATAGCTTTGGTTATAGGACTTGAAAGAACCTTCTACTCCAATTGAAATATCGGGATGAATTACATGATTCTACATTTGCGCTCATTGCATAGATCTTTGCGTTCTTCGCGGTTAAATGACTTTTTCACCAGCCATATTTAGGGTGACGCAAATCTGAGCTTTCTGAGGAGACTTCAACTGCGGTCTTTAATTTAAAAATTATTAAAGCGATAATTGTTATTTTATGTTTTTTAAGAAATCATATTGCATTGAAAACCGGTATTGCCAATTATTTGCTTAGTTTTGCAGCCCTTTTATGCGGGATGTTTTACATTAGCAAGTAATTATAACAATGATAACAGTTTCAAATCTTAGTATCCAGTTTGGGAAAAGGATCTTATTCCAGGAAGTAAACCAGATATTTACTCCAGGCAATTGCTATGGCATTATCGGAGCAAATGGTTCTGGAAAATCAACCTTCCTGAAGATGCTATACGGGGCTGTTGAGTCACGTACCGGTTCAGTTACTTTCGGTCCGGGTGAGAGAGTATCAGTTTTAAAACAGGATCATTTTGAATTTGATGACTGCACCGTGCTCGACACTGTTAAAATGGGTCATTCAGCTTTATGGGATATAACAAAGGAGAAAGAAAGTCTGTATCTGAAAGATGATTTTTCCGAGAAGGATGGAATGAGAGCCTCAGAACTTGAAGAAAAATTCAATGAGCTCGATGGATGGAATGCAGAAAGCAATGCAGCAAGCCTTCTCAGCGGACTTGGGATTAAGGAAGAAAACCATTATAAGCTGCTGAAAGAGCTGACGGGTAAAGAAAAGGTAAAAGTTCTTCTTGCCCAGGCTTTATTCGGGAAACCAGAAAATCTCCTGCTCGATGAACCAACGAATGACCTTGATCTTGAGACTGTAAACTGGCTTGAGAACTATCTTTCAGAATTTGAAAATACTGTACTCGTTGTATCACATGACAGGCATTTTCTCGATTCAATTTGCACTCATATAATTGATATTGATTTCGGCAGGGTACAACAGTTCTCTGGAAATTACAGCTTCTGGTACGAATCAAGTCAGCTTGCTTTAAGGCAGCAGCTTGCCCAGAATAAAAAAGCAGAGGAGAAGAAGAAAGAATTGCAGGAATTCATTGCACGGTTCAGGGCTAATGTCAAGAAATCAAAGCAGACAACCAGCCGGAAGAAAATGATTGAGAAACTGAATATCGAGGAGATCAAACCTTCTACACGAAGATACCCGGGAATAATCTTTACACCCGGCCGTGATCCCGGAAACAATGTTCTCTCGGTAAAAGAGATGACAGGTGTTTTCGAAGGTAAGACGCTGTTCAAAGATCTTACATTCACAGTCAATAAAAATGATAAGATCGCATTCCTATCCAGGGATACACGGGCAATAACTGTTCTGTTTGAGCTCCTTAAAGGCCATGACAAACCTCTGAAAGGTTCTTTTGAATGGGGCCAGACAATTGTAAAGGCATATCTTCCTCTTGAAAATGAAAAATTCTTTGAAAAGGATATTAACCTTATTGACTGGCTTGCTCAGTATTCTGAAGACACCAGTGAAATGTACCTTCGTGGATTTCTTGGTAAAATGCTGTTTTCCGGAGAAGAGATTTATAAGAAGGTAAATGTGCTTTCAGGAGGTGAACGGGTAAGGTGTATGATTGCCAGAATGATGATCCGCAATGCCAATGTAATGATAATTGACAGCCCTACAAATCACCTCGACCTTGAATCAATACAGGCATTTAATAATACCCTAATGAAATTCAAAGGAAATATTTTGATGTCTTCTCACGATCATGAGTTCATACAAACAGTGTGCAACCGGGTAATAGAGATAGGTCCGAAAGGGATGATTGACAAGGAAATGCAGTATGATGACTATATTTCCGATGAGAACCTGATGATGAGGAGAGAAAGTATATACTAAGATCAGATTATAGTCGCCCGACAGGCATCCCTGATTACAATCTGAAGAAGTTCCATGATGAAAAGAGTATGTTCCGGCATATAAAACCTGTCACTTTTTTTCAGCTTTCGAATCACTTTTTCTGGGATTATTATAGAAAAACGACACATGTTGATTAAGTTTAGTGAGATATAAGACAAGCAGTCTGGAAAGCTAAAGATCTGGATTATTATATTTATGATTTAATTAATACCAATCCTTATGGAAAATGCCATCAGAAAATTACATCAGTGTAGTTTAGTTGCAATTATATTTATAATATCGGGATTATCTTATATAAAATCCCAGCCATCCGGCGGCCCATATGGCCCAATCAATCAAAAGTATGAACTGCCAAAGAACACTGGTAAAATATACTATGTGGCCCCCGACGGAAAATCTGAATCTCAGGGCGACCAGTTGACTCTGCCAACTACAATTGAGTCTGCTATCGCAAAAGTTAAAACCGGCGATGCCATTATCCTGCGAGGAGGTACATACAGGACCGGTGACCTCGAGCTCAACCAGGGAATTACCATCCAGCCTTATGCCGATGAACAACCGGTCTTTAAGGGAACGTTGGAGGCAAAGAAATGGGAAAATGTCAGCAGAGGTTTATGGAGGACCAGCTGGACAAAACTATTCCCGAGCAGCCCCGACAGTTGGTGGTCTCGCACCAGGTATGGCAAAGAAACACCATTGCACATTTTTAATAATGACCTGGTTTTTGTGGATGGAAAATACCTTAAATCTGCCGGATG
>JAHEYW010000084.1 GCA_023251395.1 Bacteroidales bacterium | reverse complement strand
TGAGTGATTCAGATGATGCTTTTAAAGGGCCAATACACTGAACGGCATTATCATCTATGTTGAAAGAGTTGACTTTAACATAATGACCGGGCTCAAGGTCGGGTATCTCTCCCGTTGCTGACCCTGTAATAATAAATTGATTAGCCTGCCCTACACGCATACTGATATTCCCGAATCCAATCCCGTTTTCGTACGCGCCTATGAGGTCCATATTAAACAGAACATCCCGCCAGTAGTTTATTATTTCGTACTGCTCATCGGTAATAACCGGTCCCGACTGGCTCCAGTGGCAATTAAATTTTACAACTCCTTGCATATTTGATCAGTTTGAAGCAAATAATTTAATAATTTCATTTTCATCTGCGTGGCATATCCCCTTCTCAGTTATCAACCCTGTTACCAGATATGAGGGTGTAATATCAAAGCCGTAATTTACTGACTTTGTATTTTCCGGACAAATCCTTACGGATGTAATTTTATTTCCATCAAAACCAGTTACAATTCTTACCTCACCCGGATCTCTTTCCTCAATATTAATTTCCAATAAACCGTCACTTATTGAAAGATCTATTGTGGAAGAAGGCATTGCAGCATAAAAGGGGATTTTATTATCAAATGCTGCGAGTGCTTTTAGATATGTTCCAATTTTATTTGCAACATCCCCTTTTCTTGTTGTTCTGTCACTTCCTACAATAACAATATCGACTTTCCCTTTCTGCATAAGAAGGCCACCGGTATTATCAGGGATCAGTGAATAGGGTATTCCGCAATTCTCAAGTTCCCATGTGGTAAGTAAGGCACCCTGATTCCTCGGGCGAGTTTCATCAACCCAAACATGTACAGGGATCCCTTTTTCATGAGCCTCAAAAACAGGGGCAAGGGCTGTCCCGTAATCAACACAAGCCAGCCATCCGGCATTACAATGAGTAAGTATGTTAACAGGCTCACCTTTTTTCTTTTCACTTATTTCCTTTATCAGGTTAACCCCGATAATGCCAATTTGTTTACAACAATCAATCTCTTTTTCACATATACCCCTGGCTGCATCCAATGCCCTTTGTTGAAAATCAGAGGGCTTTTCCGAATTGAGAAGAATGTCAAGCATTTTATTTACAGCCCAGGATAAATTTACTGCTGTCGGTCTGCACGAAATGAGATATTCAGCAGATTTTTTAATATGGTCTTCAATTTTTACCCCTGAAGGAACCCTGAGTGTGGCAAGATACATTCCAAAAGCTCCGGTAACTCCAATAGCCGGAGCTCCTCTTACCTTCATTGTTTTAATCCCATCATAAATATCTTTCAGCGAATGCAATTCACAAATAGTGAAGATAAATGGAAGTTTTTCCTGGTTTATTATATTGATAATTCCAGGTTTTGAATCATCAAACCAGACACTACGGTAATACTTGTTTCCAACTTTCATCAGTCTGCAATCCGGTTAATGAATAAAATAACCTACAAAAGTACAAATAATTGAGTTACCAGTTAGTTAGTATTAATTCTACTTTGACCGATTTTCAGCTTGCTCCCTTTAGGGTAGGGGCAAACAAGCTGAAAATCGGTCAAAGAGTAATCTGTTAAAGTAGTATTAAAATGTTCTGTTCAATAGCTTCAAAGGTATCTGAACTAATTTCGAATTATCGACCGGTTCATTCGAAGAATTTTGAAACATCTTTTTTTCATTCTATATTTGAAAAAGTATATTTCAAAGCATAATTGGTTCATATATGGTTAACAAAGAAGAGTTTAGAAAGAAGATTATAATAACAGCAGGGCAGATCTTCAGCAGGTTCGGATTCAGAAAAACCACTATGGATGAAATAGCAAAAGCCCTGAAAATGGGAAAAAGTTCAATCTACTATTATTTCCAGAGTAAGGAAGATATCTTTGAGGCAGTTGTTCTGTATGAAGCTAATGTGCTTAGAAATGAGCTTACTACGGCAATTAAATCTGTCGAGTCACCTGTTGGTAAGATGGAGAAATATGTCTTTGTAAGAATGAAAGCGTTCGAAAAACTTTCAAATTATTATAACGCCATCTTTGACAAGAATCTGGATCACTTTGATTTTATTGAGAAAATACGTGAAAAATACGACAGGGAGGAGATCGCAATTCTCAGACTCCTGTTATACGACGGAGTAAGAAAGAAAGTGTTTACAGTTGCTAACAGTGAATATACGGCACTGGCAATTCAGACAACTCTCAAAGGCCTTGAGGTTCCGCTTTTCTGGAAGAAAAAAGAAGTGAATATAGATCAGCGTCTCCATGCAATACTCGATGTATTGTTCAAAGGGATACTGATAAAATAGAAATTATTACGAAATAAATCCCGGCTTCCTGTTTTTAAGACTCCAGTAGAGCACCGCCAACCCCCCCAGTACAAAGGGAATACTCAGCAACTGGCCCATATTATATTTCATCGATGCTTCAAAAGGCACCTGGTTTTCTTTCAGGAATTCGATAAAGAATCTGGCAGTAAAAACAAGTACCAGAAAAATGCCGATTAAAAGGCCCTGGTAAACTTTTCCCTTGTTTCTCCAGTACATCCAGAAAAGAAGAATAAAAATAAGAAGGTATGCAACTCCCTCATAGATCTGCGTTGGATGCTTTGGCACCATCTCATTGTTCCTTAGAAAGACGAAACCCCAGGACACTGCAGTTTCTTTGCCGTATATCTCCGAGTTCATTAAATTTCCCATCCTGATCAGAAATCCTGATAATGCAACCACAACAGCAATCCTGTCGAGTATCCATAAATATCCTTTGTGCTCCCTCCTGATAAACATCCAGAGAGCAAGGAGTATTCCTATTGCAGCACCATGACTTGCCAGCCCCCCATGCCATATCTGCAGTATTTCAAGCGGATGTTTCAGATAGAAGTCGGGTTCGTAGAACAGGCAATGCCCAAGCCTTGCTCCAGCAATAGTGCCGATTGCCATATAGATTGTAAGCCGGTCGAGTACATCATCACCCAGCCCTTCATTCATGAACATTTTTCGCATAATGATATATCCGAACAGAAAGCCAGATGCAAATAATAAACCATACCACCTTACTGCAAATGAACCAATTCGAAAAATCTCCGGATCAGGATTCCATGGAATAACAAGTAGATGCATATTTAATTAAATATAGTGACCAAAGGTAGAAAATAATTGATTCCGATATAAAAAAGGTGAAATGATTTCACCAGGCTGAGTGCCCGAAACTTTAAAAAATTGATGTAAGTTTGTAGCTCAATTCAAATATCTTTTAATGAAGGGTTGCATAAAATGGTCAATACTGATTGGCGGAGTGGTACTTGCCGTTATTTCAGGTTGTGCCAGGCAGGCAGCACCCACCGGCGGACCAGAAGATTTTACACCACCAAGGATTGTCAGGAGTACCCCGCTTGATAAATCGATCCTGTTCAACGGCAAAAAAGTAGTTGTCACCTTTAATGAGTTTATACAACTTGATAAAATCGCAGATAATTTTGTTATTTCCCCGCCACTTTTAAAAAAGCCAGATATTCTTGTAAAGGGAAAAAGCCTTGAAGTTGAATTTAAGGAGAAGCTGAAAGATAATGTTACATATACCCTCTACTTCCAGGATGCCGTAAGGGATCTCAATAATGGCAATCCCATCTATAATTATCAGTTCGTATTCTCAACAGGAAAAACCATTGACTCGTTATCAGTTACCGGAAATATTCTCAATGCGTCTAATCTCGAAATTCCGCTAAACTCCCTGGTTCTTTTATATTCAAATCTTAGCGATAGTGCAGTATCAAATAAAATGCCTGATTATGTAGCTTCTCCCGATAGGAACGGAGGATTCAGGATCAATAATATCAGCGAAGGAAAATATCATCTTTTTGCTTTGGAGGATAAGAATAATAACAAAAGATTTGATCTTGCTGATGAGGGTTTTGCATTTCTTGGGAGTACAATCGAAGTGACAAAAGAAAATAATTGGCTTCCCGTGCCGGTGGTGAAGGATACAACCAAAGTCAGGGGAGCAAAAAGGAAGCCACCGGAACCCCCGGTAATTAAAGGGCAGTATAAACTGTTTCTATTTACAGCAGCAAAGAAAAGCCATTACCTGACTTCTTCCGACAGGAAGAATGCACAGCTGCTCTTCTTCACACTTTCTCTCCCTGTAAAGCCCGATGATTTCAGCCTTAACATTCAAAATGCCTCAGAAAAGAGTTATTTCGTTGAAAAAAATCGTACGAATGATACAATAATGGTCTGGATAACAGATAGTCTATTGTATTCAAAAAGTCAGCTGAATACTATTGTGAGTTATCCATTTACAGATACAACCGGCGTGACAAAATCCAAAACCGACACAATTAATATGGTTTTTATTCAGCCAAGGCAAACCAGGGCTATAAAATCAAAGGATTCACAAAATAAATTTACTTTCAGAACAAGCATACCTTCATCCGGGATGATTGCCGGCAGACCAATAAGGTTTTTGTCGGATACCCCATTCAGGGAGCCCGATACCAGCTTGATCCATCTGTATCAGTTAGATAAACAAGCAAAAATAAAAGTTCCCTATTCTCTCAAAAAGGACAGTCTGAATAAGAGATCATATATATTTAATGCTAAACTCCGGGAGGGAGAATCGTATCTTATAGTGGCAGATCGGTCTTCATTCGGGAACATATATGGTGCAATATCCGATTCCACAGGGATAAAGTTCTCAGTCCGGAATTCTGATTCATTCAGCAAGCTGACTCTGAACATAACCAATGTAACAGGAAATATTCTGATACAGTTGCTTGATTTCAGGGAAACCCTCGTTCTACAGCAGGAAATCAGAAAAGACGGGAAGGTAGTCTTCCCTATGCTCGACCCTGTTAGTTACAGAGTAAGGGCAGTTAATGATCTTAACGGAGATGGGAAATGGACCACCGGAGATTACTGGCTTAATCAACAGCCTGAACCTGTAACCTACTTTCCGACGGACATTTTAATGAAAGCTAATTTTGATACAGATCAGGACTGGAGCCTGAAGTCCTGGGGACTGAAAGATCCAAAACAAAGAGCCACAAAACAAGAAGTGAAATAAAACCTGATTAGATAAATCCTTTGTGTTCTTTGCGGTCGGTCCGCCAGCTGGCGGATGTGCCCTTTGCGGTTCCTGATTTTGAACCTTGAACCTTGAACATAAAATAAACACTGATGTTGGTGTAATTAAATGCGTGAACTAGTATTTATAAATATATTTCAAAATGAAAGAAGTTGTTGCGGGTATTGATATCGGAGGAACGAATACAGTTTTTGGACTTGTAGACAGAGATGGGAATATTCTTGCTGACGGAAATATAAAAACATCAGGGCATCCTGAAGTTGAAGGATTTGTATCAGTACTGATTTCCTCCATAAAAAATTTGAGCTCAGGATTCAGTGATCTGACAATTTCCGGGATCGGGATCGGGGCACCGAATGCAAACTATCATAAAGGAACTATTGAGCTTGCCACAAATCTTGCCTGGAAAGGCATAATTCCTTTCACATCACTGGTATCAAAGGAAATGGATCTTCCATGTTTTATAACAAATGATGCGAATGCAGCTGCAATGGGTGAGATGATCTTTGGTGCAGCCAAAAATGTCAGGGATTTTATTATCCTTACCCTTGGAACAGGAGTGGGAAGTGGCATTGTTACAAATGGCGAGCTGGTTTATGGCCACACTGGTTTTGCCGGAGAGATTGGTCATACTATAATCATCCCCGGAGGAAGATCCTGTGGCTGCGGCAGACAGGGATGCCTTGAAACATATACATCTGCATCCGGATTGGTACGTACCGTTCTTTATATGCTCAGTGAAATGAAAGAGCCAAGCCTTCTTCGGGAAATTGCTCCTTCAAAACTTAATGCAAAGCTGATTACAGATGCTGCAAAAAAAAGCGATCCTGTTGCAATGGAAGCATTCGACTATACAGCTGAAATGCTGGCATTCGGAATCATAAATGCAATAGTCTTCTCAAGCCCCGAAGCCGTTTACCTTTTCGGTGGTCTTGCTAACGCCGGAGACCTTCTTTTTGAACCTGTAAGAAAATATGTAGACCGCGATATAATGGCTGTTTTCAGAGGTACCGTTAAGATATTGCCTTCGGGGATCCCCGAAAATAATGCAGCAGTCCTTGGAGCAGCTGCACTCGCCTGGAAGGAACTGAAAAAGTAATCCGGGTTCCTGTAAACAGATTATTTGTGTTGCGTTAACTTTTGAAATTTAAATGATCACAGACTAAAAGCTTACTAAATGTGTTCTTTGATTTTTTATTTGAATTGAGGGAATAACATAGAAAGCTATAAACGTAAACATTTGCATCTTTTTTCCTGAAAGCATGAATTGATCTAGTTCCCCTCCTTCAAAAGGAGGGGAAAGTGCTACTCTCTTGTCCCTTGTAACACTTCCTCTTAGTTGACGCAATTACAAGAGATGATTTAGAATAGAAGAAAACGCATCAGTAGTATAAACATAGTATGAATTTAATTTTGTATTGAAGGGATGAAGACCCTCGATGTAAGATATTTAGAATTTTCCAAAGACATTCCTGAACTTGAACAGATAGGCTCAGAACTGGATAAGATTGGTTCTGGCGAATTAATAGATTCTGTAAACTGGAATGATTTCACATACAAACCCGATGTAAGATTCAATATCGCATGCACCGACCGGGAATTAATGCTGAAATACTATGTAAGGGAAGAATATGTAAAGGCTGAAATGACAACCCCGGATCAGGCTGTCTGGGAAGATTCCTGCATTGAGTTTTTTGTCTCACCTGATGATACCGGAGTATACTATAACCTTGAAGTAAACCCTATTGGTACATGTTTACTGGGGGTGGGGAGCTCCAGAACAGACAGAATACGGTCGGATATTTCAGTAATTAAAAAGATCAGGATTGAAGGCTCCATGGGGTCTGTTCCATTTAAGGAAAAATCAGGAAATATCTACTGGACAATTACTCTGGCAATACCTTTCGAAGTGCTCCATTTTAATATGACTGGCAGCCTGAAAAATAAAACAATCAGGGCAAATTTTTATAAATGCGGTGATAAGCTGAGCAAAAAGCATTACCTGAGCTGGAATAAGATAGAAACAATAAAACCCGACTTTCATCAACCAGCATATTTTGGACTTCTCAGATTTATCTGATCTACCGGTAAGGGGTAAAAGGCAAAAAAAAATTTACCGGTAAAATTGTAAATACTATATTTACATTTATTAAGACTTAAGAACCTATCGTTTCAGAATGGGAAAGAAACAGGTTGTTGCTGGAATAGATATTGGTGGAACCAACACAATTTTCGGATTTGTTGACCGCGAAGGAAATATTCTGGCGGAAGGCAGGATAAAAACTTCTCATTTTGGAACCCCCGAAGATTTTGTTTCCGGACTTTACAGAAATATCATTACATCCCTTAAACCGGTCACGGCTGACGTTGAAATCATTGGATTTGGCATCGGAGCCCCGATGGGCAATATCAACAAAGGAACCATCGAACACCCCGCAAACCTTCCCTGGAAGGGAATTATTCCTTTTGTGGATTTATTCAGAAAACATACAGACCGGAGAATTATTCTGACCAATGATGCTAATGCTGCAGCTGTAGGAGAGATGGTTTATGGCGGTGCAAGGTGCATGAAGAATTTTGTAGTAATTACCCTCGGTACAGGATTAGGAAGTGGATTTGTAATTGATGGCAGACTGGTTAGCGGTAGTGATGGGTTTGCCGGTGAGCTTGGCCACACGGCAGTTGGACCTCCGGGTTCATCCAACCGTGAATGCGGTTGTGGAAAGAAAGGATGTCTTGAAACATACGTTTCAGCAACTGGAATCAAAAGAACTGTTATGCAAATGCTGGCAGATAGTATTATCCCCAGTGAATTAAGAAAGTACAGCTTTGATAAGCTTCAATCAAAAATCATTCATGATGCAGCCAGAAGCGGCGATGAGATTGCCCTGAAAGCTTTTGATTATACAGGTATGATGCTTGGCTTCAAACTTGCAGATGTTGTAGCTTATACGAGTCCTGAAGCAATTTTTCTCCTTGGAGGACTTGCACTCGCAAAAGAGCTTATTTTTGTTCCGGCTAAAGATCATATGGAACAAAACCTGCTGAACATCTACAAAGGGAAAGTTAAGTTGAGAGAATCTGAACTAAGCTCCAGGAACGCAGCAGTTCTTGGTGCAGGTTCATTAATCTGGTCGGATATAGAAAATTAACATAATAAGCTGAAAATGAATACCCCTGATACTCCACTTAACAATATTCTTGGCATCCTGCTTATCATCATTGCTTTTACTTTAGCCTACGCATACCTTAAACCTCATATCCTGCATAAAATACGTCCGGTTTCAACTCTTTTACTGAAATCAAGCTATCTTCTTTACATGCTGGTAATGATGATAGTGTTATACATTTCTCTCCTTCACAGGGGTGGTATAGAAAAAGTATTCCCCGATATTGAATTTTTTGCCTTTCTGATTGTTCTGTTTGCTCCTACCATTGGAATACTGGCAAGGAAGCTGGGACAGTTCAAGAAAAAAAGAGAAAACTTCAACGTCTTTTTCACAATTGTGAATATAATGTGTATTACCGTACTTCTCATAATGTTTTTTATTTGAGAAATGGCTGATCGCTGTATTTCTGACTAATTCAACTGAATGAATAAGTGTTTAACTGTTAATTTCTGAAACCATGATAAAAGAACGTCTGATAACTTACATTGAGAAAAGCATTAAGAAAAACTGGAATATAGAAGCTTTATCAAACTACAAGGAGAAAGGATACTCCTATAAGGAAATTGCAGAGAAGATCATCAAGCTTCACATGTTTTTCAAAGCAGTTGGCATTAAAGAGGGTGATAAAATTGCACTTATTGGAAGAAACTCTGCGAACTGGTGTGTGATTTATCTCTCTGCGGTATCTTACGGGGCTGTTATTGTTCCTATACTTCCTGATTTCAAACCGGAAGATCAGACAAATATTGTGAATCATTCAGATTCAAAACTGCTTTTTATTGACGATAAAATATGGGAATCTTTTGACTTCAGCAAGATGCCCGAAATACACACTGTGATTTCCCTTGATAATTTCTCATTCATCACCTCCGGAAAACCTGAAACCAGGAATATCTACGCAGGGATTGATGCTGAATACAAGAATATTTACCCTGAACTTAAATCAGAACATATTGAGTTTTCACATATTTCAAATGACAATCTGGCTGTAATAAGTTATACTTCAGGGACAACAGGATTTTCCAAAGGAGTAATGATAACTCATAACAGCCTTGCCGCCAATGTAAGATTTGCTCAGAATCATATGCCTCTTAAACCCGGCGATCCGGTTGTCTCATTCCTCCCTCTCGCTCATACATACGGATGTGCATTTGAATTCCTTTTTCCGTTCACTTTTGGATGCCATATTACAATACTAACCAAAACCCCTTCTCCACAGATTATACTTCAGGCATTTGGGGAAATTAAACCGAGGCTGATCCTTTCAGTTCCGCTTGTAATTGAGAAGATCTATAAAAAGCAGATTCTCCCTTTAATCACCAAACCAACCATGAAGGTGCTGCTTGCAATACCAGGTGTTAACAAGATCCTGTTCAAAAAGATCAGGGATAAGATCACTGATTCATTTGGCGGAAGATTTATGGAAATTGTGATTGGCGGCGCTGCATTCAATGCTGATACTGAAAAATTCTTTAAAAAGATAGGACTCAGATTCACAGTAGGCTATGGAATGACTGAATGCGGACCACTGATCAGTTATGCATCATGGGATACCACAAAGCTGGGAGCATCAGGAAGGTCTGTTGATACTCTTGAGGTTACAATTGATTCTCCTGATCCGCAAAAGCAGGTCGGGGAAATAATCCTCAGAGGCGAAAATGTCATGATCGGATATTATAAGAATGAAGAAGCGACAAGGGCTATTATCGATAAAGATGGATGGATGCATACCGGTGACCTTGGTGTAATAGATAAAGAGGGGAATATTTATATTAAGGGGAGAAGTAAAAGCATGATCCTTGGCCCGTCAGGGAAAAATATCTATCCTGAAGAAATAGAATCTATCATAAATAACCAGAAGTATGTAACCGAATCGATTGTTATACCCGAGGACAATAAGCTCGTAGGGTTGATATTTCCGGATTACGACCAGGTTAAGAAGGATAACCTGACTGATGAACAGTTGCTTGTTGCACTTGAACAAATAAGAAAGGTAGTAAATGAAAGATTGCCTGAATTCATGGTAGTTCATAAATTCAGGATACATCCGGAAGAATTTGTTAAAACACCGAAGAGAAGCATTAAGAGATTCCTGTATACTAAGGAATAGAGTGAAATGGAGAAATGGAGAAACGGAGAAACGGAGAGTGGGAGAGGAGGAGAATGGGAGAATATACGCAATCACCCCTTCACTCTTTTAAAAGATATATTAATGACAAAAGTATAAGGTATGGATCTATACGTCGTTATCGTAGCTGGTGGCAGCGGTAAAAGAATGGGAGTTGATACTCCAAAACAATTTCTTGAACTGGCGGGTAAACCCGTACTTATGCACACTATTGAGAGATTCAGGAAATTCAATGAATCCATCGAGATCATTACCGTGCTTCCTGATAACCAGCTAAGATACTGGAATGAATTAATGAAGAAATACTCTTTTGATGTTCCGCATACTCTGGTCAAAGGGGGATCGAAAAGATTCAATTCTGTAAAACACGGACTTGAGTTTATTAGTACTCCCGGACTGGTAGCAATACACGATGGTGTGAGACCACTGGTGAGAATTGAAACAATACAAAGATGCTTTGAGGCAGCAGAAAAATATGGCAATGCAATACCCGTCATCAGCCCCGACGATTCATTAAGGTTCGAAGACGGAAATAAGAGTATTCCAATCAACAGGATGCAGGTAAAAAAGGTACAGACTCCTCAGGTATTTGATGCTGCGCTGATCAAAAAAGCTTACATGCAGGAATATGATCCTGCTTTCACAGATGATGCAACAGTCGTTGAAAAGATGGGAGAAAAGATATGCATGGTTGAAGGAAACCGTGAGAATATTAAGATAACAAACCCCGAAGACCTGTTCATTGCACAGACCCTGCTGTCATTTATTTCCTGACTCATTTAAAAATCCGTGAACCGTGTTTGAGAGAGTGGTTTTCAACTATAAAGATCTGGAAGTCAGAGTTTCAGATCACACTACCGACGAAATGATCTATCTTCTTGATCATACTATTCAGGGCTCAGAGGGAGGGATGAGATATTCTCTTCAGAATGTTGCTCCAAGGATTGAAGCGTATAAAGATAAGATCAGATTTGTTTCTCTTTTCAAAAAAAATCAGATCACAGGTACTATAGGATCTTGTTTCAGATTATCAACATGCAGAAAAAAAATCTACCCTTCAACTTATCTCCGGTATCTCTCCATCACCACAACCTACCAGCTTGAACCTGGATGGAGAAAAAGAAGACAATGGGTTGAAAAACCTGAGCGGGATGATTCCTTTAAACAAAAGACTCTTGAAATCTTCAACAAACCCCACATGCTTGATATCCAGGGAGTAAATGAAGGTGACAAGCATATTATGTATGCATTCCTCGAAAGCATGAATGAAAGATCCAAGAATCTTGTGAGCCAGGCAGGTTATGAATATGTAAGATCTTTCCTGACAGTCGCTTTCAGCAGATTTTCACCAAAAAAGGACAAACGGGTTGTTAAGCTAAGAGATGATGAAAAGGGAAAAATGGAGGCTATCCTAAAAGAATACTATTCAGACTACTCTCTTTTTACTACTGAATATTCATTTTACGGTGATAAATATTACGTCTTGAAAGAAGGAAACGAAATTGTCGCTGGTGTATCTGCAATACCGGGAGTTCATAAGATCTATGATATTCCCGGAATATGGGGCTGGGTTATAATGAAGATCCTTCCGAAAGTCCCTTTTTCCCGTCGCC
>JAHEYW010000083.1 GCA_023251395.1 Bacteroidales bacterium | reverse complement strand
ATCATAATTAATACATCAGTCATGAAAAAGCTAAATGTTAATAATAGGTCGTTTGGGATGTTACTGGTTGCTTTGAGTATGCTCTCTTTTCAAAATGCTGCTTCACAGCAGAAAGATTCATCTTCCAAACCGTTACCTGAAGATCTGAAAAAGTTCTTCCTGACCTCCTGCATTCCATGCCACACAAGTAAAGGTGGTATAATGTCAAAATCTGTCGTGAATTTTGAGGACTGGTCAAACCTTTCAGCAGAGAAACAAGCCTCAAAAGCAGAAAAAATTTCAGGAGTACTTGAAAAGGGGAAAATGCCTCCAAAATCTGCACGTGAAAAGAGACCGGAGATCGTACCTACCAAAGAACAGATTGCAATGGTCCAAAAATGGGCTGAATCATTGAAACCTCCAAAAAAATAATATGGGTCAGATGATCTGAATTTTTGGTGTTAACTGATTATAGAAAAGGTTTTCCGTATAAATGGGAAACCTTTTTTTATAGATGAGTACTTATATATCGAAAAAAAATGTAGGTTTGAAGTAACGACTCATTCTCAAAGATATTATGGAAAGATTTACCGGAATTATTGGCATAGTTATAATACTGTTGCTTGCTTATTTATGGTCAAATAACAGAAAAGCAATTAATTACAGACTTGTTATTACTGGTTTGCTTCTTCAGATATTACTTGCAATTTTTATACTTAAAGTACCTATAGGGAAGGAAATATTTTTCTGGCTCGGTAAAGCAATAAATAAGCTTCTTGATTTTTCAAAAGAGGGGGCGAATTTTGTTTTTGGGGATCTTACAAAAGTGACACAAATTCTGCCGGAGGGTATTGTGAAAAGCGGAATTTTCCTTTTCATCCTTCTTCCTACAATCATTTTTGTGTGTGTACTTGTATCGATGGCATATCACATCGGACTGATGCAGAGGATTGTTGCAGTAATCGCAAGATTTGTTCATTGGGCTATGCGTGTCAGTGGCAGCGAAGCTTTGTCTAATGTGGCGAGTGCTTTTGTGGGACAGGTTGAAGCACAAATTATGATCAGACCCTACCTGAACGGAATGACAAGATCAGAACTGCTTGCTTCAATGACCGGGAGTATGGCTTGTATTGCAGGCGGTGTAATGGCAGTATATATTTCCATGGGTGTTCCGGCTTCTTATCTTCTTGCAGCCAGTCTTATGGCAGCCCCGGGCGCCCTTGTGATCGCTAAAATTGTTTATCCCGAGACAGAGGAATCAGAGACCAAAGGTGTTGTCAAACTTGAGGTTAAAAAAGAACATTCCAACATTATGGATGCTATTTCACATGGTGCAAGCGACGGAATGAAAGTTTCCATCAATGTTGTAGCTATGCTTATTGGTGTGATCGCACTCATTGCCCTTATTGATGCTTTGCTTGGATATTTTGGCCATTTCCTATCCTGGATAGGGGTTTCTCTCAATGCTGTTGGTCTTAATGCCGATCATCTCCGGCTTAAAGATGTAGTCGGTTCATTCTTTTCACTTTTTGCAATTGTAATGGGTGTCCCCGTTAAGGAATCGCTTACTGTGGGCTCACTCATGGGCACAAAAATGGTGATCAATGAATTCGTCGCCTATTCCGATCTCTCTCCCATGATCCAGCAGGGCTTATTAAGTGCCAAATCAGTTGTAATCGCAAGCTTTGCATTATGCGGATTTGCTAATTTCAGTTCAGTTGCCATACAGTTGGGGGGTATTGGTGCTCTGGCTCCTTCCAGAAAAGCTGATCTGGCCAATCTCGGCTTAAAGGCAATGCTCTGCGGTACTATGGCTTCTTATATCTCAGCTACACTGGCTGGAATGCTGCTCTGAAAGACAAAAGACAAAAGACAAAAGGAATAAGACAAAGGGCGACAGGCGACAGGTATATGACTTTAATTTGTATATTGATGTTTATAGAAGAAGAAGGGGCTTGTGAGAAAGCCCCTCTTTATTTATCTGTGAATTGAAGATTCATAACCGCAAGTTTCGCTAAGTTTTGACGCAAGTTTCGCAAAGGATTGGAAGATTAACTCTGTGTTCTTCGCGACAGCTGGCGGATGCGTTCTTTGCGGTTAAATAGTTTTTGAAATATTTCTATTTTATTTTTAACAATGCCAGTGACTCAAAGTCCTTTATATAAATGTTATCGCCTGAAATTACAGGAAATGCATATATCGGAGTTTCTGCAACTTTATATTTTGCTACTTCCTTATATTCTTTTCCATCAGGAGTTAAAACAATCAGATCATCAGTGCTGGTCAATCCAACAAGAACCGATCCACAATCAACTATTGATGAGAAGTCACTATTAACTGTATTATCAATCCATGCTGTTTGTCCGGTTGCATAGTTCAGGCAATATATTCTTTTCTGGTCGGTAAAGCCGAAAAGGAAACCATCTTTAAGAACCGGAGTATTCCATTTCGCACCCACTTCTTGATTTGCCCAAAGGTCTTTTGTGGTATAACCATCACCCTGCTTTTCAACCTTTACTGCTTTTGAACCTGTCCCCTGGCCTGAGAATACAATAGTCTGACCGTCTATAAACGGACTGACACAATTATAAAACCTCTGCTGGGAAGGTGCGGGTATCTGCCAGTATAGTTTTCCACTTGACAGGTCGAGTGCATTTACATTCTTTTCGCTTATTGCAATCAGAAGTTTTTTTCCTTCGATTGTCATCACAGAAGGAGTAGAGTAAGATGGTCCATCTCCTGTCCATTTCCATTTTTCATTCCCGGAATTCAGATCATAGGCTATAAGCTGACCATCACCCTCTTTCCCAAGATGGACGATACACATTCCATCTGTAACGAGGGGAGAGGTACCGGTAAAGAACCTCAGGATCAGATTTGCGGTATTTTCTTTTCTCCACAATACTTTTCCTGATGCTTCATCCAGGCATGAAAGTATACCGGACGCACCAAGTGTAATGACTTTACCATTTACAACAGCCGGAGTACTTCGTGGACCAGGATGTTGTGCGGCAGATGCACCGGAAACTGCAATAGCAGGATAAGTGTTTTTCCAAAGTTCTTTACCTGTGGCAGCATCAATACACAAAATCACTTCATCACTGGCCTGACGTGTTATTAAGAATAGTTTACCCTTCACAAGTGCTGGTGTAGCATCACTTGCACCAACATTTATTTTCCAGCTCTGGGTCAGTTCCTTTGGCCAGGTTTTGGGAGCCTTGAAACCCGTTACTTTACCATTACCATTCGGACCACGCCACTGAGGCCAGTCCTGCGAATAAGCAATCTGGGAAATGAGAATGAGACATCCCAGAATTAATGTTGCATTAAGCTGAAATAGTTTTTTCATTGTGTAACGATTGAAGTTTAATTTATTGTCTGAAAGCGTAGCGTATATTCAATCTGAGTTAAATAGCAGAACAAATAATGACCGAAATTTTAATCATTTACAATAACCTTAGTGTCGATGCACTATTCCAGATTTCTGATCTGTTCTATAAAATTAAATGAAAAAATCTGATAACTGTATGTTGCAGAAATCATTTTAACAAGCGTAAGAGTAAATTGATTGAAATCAGGCCTTGTTATATCAATTAACAGTCTTGTTATTTTCAGGATAACCGATTTTCATGGTATAATCCCATCTGTCGAAATAAATATTTCCGCCATCCCATTCCACCTCACCTCTCTGGAAATCATAAGGTTCACTTCTTAGAAATTTCTTTTCAGGATAAAGTCCGCCGGATATCCCATCATTTACAATTAACCTGTACGAATCAATGCCTGAAATATAGAACTCCCGTATTCTTATGTCATCAGAATATTGAAGCTCATATGAGACATCTACCGGTACCCATCCTATGCCCTCATAATAAACTTCACACCAATCGTGCAGATTCTTGTTTTCAGGAGGAACCATCCACCCGCTTTCCCATTTAACAGGGATTCCCTTGTACCTCAGCATCGACATAAGAAGCAGTGTCTGCATCCCACAATCGCCATGTTTATTCAAGATCACATATTCAGGAATATCAGGCATGATTGAATATTCCATAGCGCCTGCCCATGGTATATTCTTATTGAACCAGTAATAAATTTTCCTTACTATCTCGTACGGATTGGTCTCACTTCCTGTAATACTATCCGCAAGATTTCTGACCCTGTTTGAAAAACATATCTGTGGAAGTTGCTCTGAAGTATATTTCTTATAGGGGACTGAGTTTTTCTCATACGGCTTAATCTCCATTTTTCTGAGGTCAAAATACTGACCACTGGTTCTGTATTTATATGAAATGGAAAAAACAGTTGGCTTATCCAGTTCAGCCTTTCTTTCCATGTAAACAGTACGATGGGTAGAGGAATCCGGAGATATTATGTAATCAGATTGGGAAGCAGTCAGGAATTTGACCGCTTTCTGTCTTGGGTTATTTTCTTTGGGGTATGGTAACCAGCATCTTACAATTTCACCGGCTGGGATGGTATTGGGTTCAAGAGTAATTGTATAATCAATTTTAAGATCAATTGCTGAGACCAGATCACCTGAATGAACCGATGATTTAATTATTCCGGCGGTATGGTCTTTTCTGAAAATGATATCCTTTTCTGCTGCAATCGCAGAGTCGCGTTCCGATCTTTCCAGATTAAAACTTTTGATGAGCACCAGATTGGAAACAGACCTGTTGAAATATCTTTTTTCCCCATTGATCATCCTCCATTCAAGCCATTGATTATTTTCCCAGGCTATCTTATCAGGCCCTGAAAAGCCACCCGGGATCTTGCTGAGTTTAGCAATTACCTGTTCTTCATTCAGAGAAAAATCAATTGGAATTCTATCAGCGATCTCGATCAGCGAATCAGCCTTAAACAATGTGGCAGAGGCGGATGGATAATTTTTCTTGATTTTTTCTGCCAGAGACTTTGCTGAATTCAGGTCACCTGAAGATATCTTATTTTCTATATCTGAAAACAACTTATTCAGATCAGGTTGTTGATTGCAGCTAAGGTATGCGGACAGGAGGCATATAAAAACAAGTGCAGTCTTAATTTTCATCTGATCAGATATTTTCTTTTTAACATTAATATACCAGCTTTAATGTTAGGTGCAGGAGACAGGCTGGCTATGATTTACTATTTATTTATCAGCTCTTTTATCGTATTGTATAGTGCTTCTCCTCTAAGGTTTTTAGCAATTATCACTCCATTCTTGTCGAGCAGGAAATTTGCAGGTATTGAACTAACTCCATATAGTTTAGCGACTGCACTGTTCCAGTACTGAAGGTCGGATACATGGGTCCAGGTAAGTTTGTCATCAGAAATTGCTTTGGTCCATGAAGAGGCTGTCTGGTCGAGTGAAATACCGATTATATCGAAGCCTTTATTATGGAACTCATTATAAACTTTTACCACGTTCGGATTTTCACTGCGGCAGGGCCCGCACCAACCTGCCCAGAAATCGAGCAGCAGAAGTTTTGAACCCGTTTTGGAAGATAGAGTAACCTTATATCCATCAGGATCAAACAGTGTAAAATCAGGTGCTTTCTTGCCTATATCAACTGACTTAAGGATATCCAGTTTAAACCTGATATTTAATATTATCGGGGTTTTTGCAACTTCGGGATCAAGCTTGTTTATGATAGATTCCATTTCAGATGCACTGATCTCTGATGCAATACTGTTAAGTATTTCAGGTACTGCAAATGATTTCGGATGGTTCAGAATAAACTCTTTTTCTATTATAGTCGCCTGTGTCATCAGGAGGTTGATCTGTTCGCTAAGATTTTTGATCTTCGTATCATCCCCTGTTCTTCTTGCCTTAGTCAGATCTTTGTTCTTTGTCTGGTACATTTCACCCAGAGGTTTCATGAGGCGGGTTAGTTCCTGTACCTCATCCTGGGTTTTTGAGCCAGTAACCCTGGCAGTTTCCAGAGAATCAATTCTTCCGGTAATTGTAATATTTGAGTTTTCAAGATAGAAAGATAACATTCGTTTCCTGTCTTCAGTTAAAAGGTTAACCACCCTTGGATAGCCAATATTTCCACTGCTCATTCTGAAGGTCCCTTCCCTCGCTGTTGCGGAGTCCAGTTGGATAAGTCTGCCATTTTCTGAACTTAGAAGCAGGAATCTGACATTATCCGCCCCTTCGATTTTTCCGGTTATGACAAAGTGCGAAGTCTGAGCTGTTAAAATGGAGCTTATACCGATGAATATCAATAATATAACTAGTTGTTTCAATTAATCAATGTTTAGAATTGGCGTTTTTATGTTTTATCTCTTTTTCTATTTTGCTAAGTTATAATATTTTGGATCAGGTGATTTTCAATTCAGATCTGGTTTGTATTTCTTTTAACGATTTAACATTATCGATTCAGGTATCGAATCAATCGGAAAATAATTACTTTCAATATGATCAGCATCAATTTTGATTACTCTGAGTCCTGATTGTTCTTTTCCCAGAGGTTTTCCTGCCGCGCTTGTTATAATCATGTCTGTGTTCTTAAATCTTGCTTCTCCGTTTTTGTGAAGATGTCCTGCAAAAACTGCTCCAACCTGATTTTGATCGAAAAGGTTGAAATATTTTTTTCTGAGTTCAGATTGAATATTTGAATATGTATCAGGCTCATCAAATGATTTGATAAAAAACGGGTAATGTGTAAAAATTATTTTTTGAATACACCCCTTTCCATCTTCAAGGACTTTCTTTATCCATTCGAATTGTTCCTCTTCTGCACTGCCAGCTCCTGATTTTATAAGACTGGAGTTAATCCCGATAAAAAGACATTTGTTCCTTACAAATGAGAATCTGTCATAACCAAAATCTTCGATAAACAGGTCTGTCTCCTTTTTTTGGGCGGGAACGCCGATATCATGATTGCCAGGAATATAGAAAACCGGCACATCTTTTCTTATCAGAGCAGTAATTCTTTTAAATTCAGTTACCTGAGATCTGTCATTTTTATTATTCACAAAGTCCCCTGTTATAACAACAAATTCAGGTTTTAGCCTGTTTATGACTTCAACAGTTTTTTCATATAGGACAGTCTCCTTTGTAAATCCTTTGTCAGAATCGAACATACCAAACTGAGGGTCGGTTATCTGAATGCAAAAAAATGGTCTGAAGGAACTTTTATCCTGACCGTCTAAACCGGGTATTATCCATATCAGGATTAAAATACAGATTAGAATACGTTTTTTTAACAGGTTCATAATGCTCAGATATATTGTTTGTTAGTTGAATTAGTGAACAAATTTATTTCATATTTGTTTTTGTTTGTAATAACGAAAATATTTCTAATTTCGCGGAATTAACTTTAAAATTATGAGTAAAGGAACAGTAAAATTTTTTAATAGATCCAAAGGATATGGATTTATTAAAGACTCGGAATCAGAAAATGAATATTTTGTGCATGTATCCGGTCTGATAGATAAGATTAAAGAAAATGATGAAGTAACTTTTGACCTCCAGGAAGGTAAGAAGGGGAAAAATGCCATTAATGTTAAATTAGCATAGAAGGTATTTAAGTCCGTATGATTTTCGAGGGTCTGCACAAGACCCTTTTTTATTTCTGAAGTGACTCAGAAGAAAATATGATAATTTCTACTATCTCAAACAAAAGAAATATTTTTAATGCCGGAATCTGTCTATAGTTTCTTTTTGGATTTGTTCCAAATAATTTGCTCATCCAGAATTTCCCTGACAGGTTTGGAATTTGTCTTTTTCCTGATCAGGTCCAGAAGAATCTGAGCTGACCGGATTCCGAGCTTCCTTGGGTCCTGATTGATCACACTCATCGAGGGGCTTGAAATATTGTTTGTTTCACTGAATCCATAATATATAAAACAGACGTCGGATGGAATCCTGAGGCCTGTTTTCTTAGCTTCAAGAAATGCTCCCATTGCAACCCTGTCATTAACAGCAAGTATAACTTCAGGCATTTCTCCCTGTGAAATAAGCTTTCTCATAGCATTTCTTCCATCTGAAATTTCAAAACCACCTTCGATAATCCATTCTTTTTTCAGAGGGATATTATGTTTTTTAAGGGCAGTTTTATATCCATTAAGTCTTTCTTTCCCGATGCTTATTCCCGAGTATCCTGAAAAATGTGCAATTTTCCGGTAGCCTGAAGTGATGATCTGGGTTAATGCCTCGATAGCACCCTCTTTGTCATTGAATACGACTGATGAAAAATCATTATCCCGGATAATTCTGTCGAAGAAGACAAGAGGAATATTCATTCTCTTTATCTGGGAGAACACTTCGGTATTTCTTGTTTCCTGAGAAATGCAAATAAGGAGGCCGTCAACTCTCATCCCGATCAGATTCTCAATATTTTCCTTTTCAACACTTTCCTTTTCGCGGGATACTGTAAGAATTACCCGGTACCCTTTTTCTGTTGCGCAATCGATTATACTATCGGCCACATATGCGAAAAAGCTGTTTTCAAGATCCGGGATCACGACTCCGATTGTAAATGTCTTTCTGGAGTTAAGCTGTTTCGCAATCAGATTTGGAATATATCCCATATCGGCCGCAGTTTCCTTGACCTTGATTTTCATCGAACGGGAGATATCAGGGTGATCCCTAAGTGCTTTGGAGACAGTTACTCTGGAAATATTAAGCTTCTTTGCTATGTCGGACTGCCTGGTAGTGATCATTTTTTTGTAAACATTAGTTTTAATAAATAGAAATTTAAATTCTCATGAATCATTAAATTAATAAGGAAAAATTATTTCAAGATCTGAGTTATTAACGTAAACATACTAATTTTAACTAATATTAATATTGCCTGTAGAACATAAAATCGAGTACGGGAGATGCTTTATGCAATGATGGATTAAAAAGCAAATATGTTTTTTCAGGTGATGTTCTATAAAAAAATATTAAATTTGTATCCCCGTAAATCGGGAAAGTTACCGTGTAAGTAAAATAAATTTTGCATTATGAGAAATATTGTAGTTGCTGGAGCAGGTGGATTCATCGCAGGGCATTTAGTTAAGGAATTAATAAAAAAAGGGAATAGGGTCAGGGCCGTTGATATCAAACCTCTGAATGAATGGTATCAGGTTTCGGAACTCGCTGAAAATCTTGTGCTTGACCTGAGACTTCGTGAGAACTGTGTCCAGGCTGTTAATGGTTACAATGAAGTATTTAACCTGGCCGCTGACATGGGTGGCATGGGCTTTATCGAAAATAATAAAGCTGCCTGCATGATTAGCGTACTGATTAATACACACCTTCTTATTGCATCGAAAGAATGCGGTATTGACAGATTCTTCTATGCGTCATCTGCATGCGTTTACAACGGTGAAAAACAGACTGATCCAAATAACCCTGGTTTGAAGGAATCCGATGCATATCCGGCTTTGGCTGAAGATGGTTACGGATGGGAGAAACTTTTCAGTGAGAGGATGTGCCGCCATTTTATGGAAGATTTTGGTCTTACAACAAGAGTAGCAAGATTCCATAACGTTTATGGTCCGTTCGGAACATATGACGGTGGAAGGGAAAAAGCTCCGGCAGCCATCTGCAGAAAAGTGATCGAAGCTTCCTTAACAGGTATTAAGGATATTACTATATGGGGAGACGGACATCAGACCAGAAGTTTTATGTATATCGACGATTGTATAAAAGGTATTCAGGACATTATGTACAGCAACATCGAAGTTCCGATTAACCTTGGAAGCAGTGAAATGGTTTCAATCAATCAACTGGTAGATATTGTTGAAGAAATAGCTGGTATTAAGCTAAATAGAAAATATGATCTGGATGCTCCAAAAGGAGTCCGAGGAAGGAACAGCGAAAATACACTTATTAAGCAACTGCTGAATTGGGAGCCATCAATACCATTAAAAACTGGTATGAAAAAGACTTATGATTGGATCAAGGAACAGATGACCAGCACCGGGAATAAGAAGCATCATGAAAGGTTCAATAAATAATCCGGAAGGGATTATGAATAACAAAAAAGTGATGGTTAGTGGTTGCTATGATCTATTACATGGCGGCCATGTCGCTTTTTTTAAGACAGCAGCAACTTACGGAAAACTATATGTTAGCGTTGGAAGAGATGAAAGCCTTTTTCAGCTTAAAGGTAAAAGGCCCTTTCTTAACGAGAAGGAGCGTCTTTATATAGTTGGATCAATCAAATATGTTCATGAGGCATTTATTGCATCCGGGACCGGAATGTTCGATTTCGAGCCCGATCTGATCAGGGTTAAACCCGATATCTTTATTGTAAATGAAGATGGGCATAATCAGGACAAAGAAAAGCTGTGCAAAAAACTTGCAATAGAGTATAAAGTACTTGAACGTGTTCCCGAACCTGGACTTCCTGCAAGAGCCAGTTCAAATATTAAGAAAGAAATGAGGTTTCCATACAGGGTCTGTATAGCTGGTGGCTGGATGGATCAGCCATGGGTCTCTGAAGTACACCCCGGCTCAGTTGTGGTCGCGCAACTATGGCCCACAATTGAGTTTAATGAACGATCCGGAATGGCAACCAGCTCAAGGAACATTGCTCTTGAATTATGGGGTGGCAAAATTCCTGAAGGCGACCCGGTGCGAAATGCAAAACTTCTATTCGGTGCAGAAAACCCTCCATTTGCCAAATATATTTCTGGTTCTCAGGATCAAATCGGATTATTGGTGCCAGGCATAAGCAGATTATACTATACAGGCGGATTCTGGCCCGAAGAGTTAAATAATTGCATCGACCCGAACATCTGTGAGTGGCTTTCAGAAGTCCTCCATTTCGTACCCGTAGACCCAAGACCCTCAGGCTACGACCCGATTGCAATAAAAAATCTTGACCAACAATATGTAAAAGAGCTTGGCGACGCAGGTAATCTTTGCTGGGAAAGTATTTTGAAAAGAGATGTAATTGGTCTTGGCAGGTCAATGACACAGTCATTTTTATCCTGGAAAAAAATGCTGCCAAATACAGTCCCCGACCGTGTATTGGAAGAAATGACGACACAATATTTCCCATTTTATCCCGGAGCAATTACTTCAGGAAGCGGTGGCGGATATATTGTTGTGGCATCAGAAAAAGAGGTAAAAGGATCCGTTAATGTCAAAATAAAATATTGACGATCCCTGGGGTTTCATCCCGGTGCAGTTGGTCGTGTTAAACATCATAATTGAATATAATTCTAATGGATAACAGATATACGATTATTATGGCCGGGGGTGTTGGGAGCAGATTCTGGCCTCTCAGCAGGAATAAAAAACCAAAGCAGTTTCTCGATGTGACAGGAAGCGGAGAAACACTCCTGCAACAGACATTCAGAAGATGCAAAGATGTCTGCCCGGCTGAAAATATAATTATTGTTACAAATTCAGATCATGAGAAGCTGGTTCTTGAACAGGTCGATATTAAAAAGGAACGAATACTTTCTGAACCCTACAGGAGAAACACAGCCCCATGTATTGCTTATGGTACATATGTTATAAAGAATGAAAATCCCGGGGCTCTGATTGCTATTTCTCCTGCCGACCATATTATCACTGATGAGCAAAGTTATATTGAGACAATAAATGAAGGTTTTGATTTTGCATCAACTGAAAATGCTCTTATAACCATTGGAATTAAACCAGATAAACCAGAGACGGGATATGGTTATATCCATGCTGACCCGAAGACTCCGTCAGAGAACTATAAAAACTTGTTCAGAGTCATCGATTTTACTGAAAAACCAGAAAGATCAGTAGCTGAATCGTTTATCAAAAGCGGTGACTATTATTGGAATGCAGGAATCTTTGTCTGGAGCGCAAAATCGATACTTAAAGCCTTTGATGACTATCTTCCGGATATTTGTAAGCTTTTCGGTGAAGGAGTATCTTATTTTGGTACGAAGCAGGAAAAGGAATTCATTAAAAGGATTTATTATGACCTCCCAAATATTTCCATCGATTATGGAATTCTTGAGAAAGCCTCAAATGTGCATGTTATAGGGGCTGATCTCGGTTGGTCAGATCTTGGAACATGGAGTGCCTTATACGGTCACAAGGAGACCGATTCAAATAGAAATGCATTAACAGGAGGA
>JAHEYW010000287.1 GCA_023251395.1 Bacteroidales bacterium | reverse complement strand
TATGAATAACTTGTAGTTTTAGAACCTCTCTCAATGATCCCCTGGTGTACCGGACCAAGTTTGTACATATGGTTGCTCTGATTGGAACCACTTCCGGCGTTCATAAATGAAAACAACCCGGCTATAAGGAGAGTGGATTTGTGATGGGTTACAGTATAGGGACCTGCGAAAAGAGAACAGGCTTCGCCATGATATCCACCACAGTTCGCAAAGAACAATGAGTTCTCTGCGGAATAGTGTTTATCAAGAATGCACCCCTGACCAACAAAGCACTTGTCAACCAGAGTTGAATTATCTATTGCGGAACCCGAACATACGATAAAATGCTCCATGATCACTCCGTGGCCGATCCTTACCGGATCCTCTATACAGCTGTTTACTGATCCTTCCGACAGCCTGACTGCTCCGTCTATCTTTGAGAATGGCCCGATTCTGACATTCCTTATGCTGGTGCAGTTTGAAATAAACGAGCCCTTTCCTATTGTTCCTGTTCCGGAGGTGACAGATTGCGCATATTCACTGATCATCTCCTCAAGCCTAAGTATGGCTTTAGGCCTATGCCGGTACATAGCCATGATGTAAGCCTGCTGGGATGATAGTTTATCCCATATTTTTACAGCCCTGGCGCCGGTTTCATTTAGAACAGAAACATAGGTTCCGTTACCAAATGATGATAACCCTTCAACATGGATCCGGCCGCAGTTCCTGATAACAGTGTTTTCTTCAATGAAGTAGTTTGCAATATAATCCCTTACATTATATATAGAAACATTATTGCCAACAACGCAGTTATGAATATGGGAATTTACAATACCTGAATGAATCAATACTCCTGATTCATCGGTGGCAGAAGAGTCGAATAGCCCTAGCTTTATATATCCGGAAAAATGTGAATTTCTGCATTTTTGAAGATCTGTGCCTGGCTTAATTTCAATACAGGACCAATTATCACTTGAGCAGTTATTTGAAAGAAGCAACTGAATTTCAGAATCTGTAACCGGGCGATATTCTGATAATTCTTTTTTCATAAGATCTGCAGCCTGTTTTATTCTACAGTGACGGACTTTGCCAGATTCCTTGGCTGGTCTACATCACATCCCCGCAGAACTGCAATGTGATATGACAACAGTTGCAAGGGTATGACTGCCAGCAAACCCGCAAATGCCGGGAGTGTATCAGGTACTTCAAGAACATAGTCAGCAATTTTACTGATCACTGTATCTCCGTCGGTCACAATTGCTATCACTTTCCCCTTCCTGGCTTTTATTTCCTGAATATTACTTATTATCTTATCATAAGTATTGTCCTTTGTAGCAACGACAACGACCGGCATATTTTCATCAATAAGAGCGATGGGACCATGTTTCATTTCAGCTGCAGGGTAACCTTCAGCATGAATATAGGAGATCTCCTTTAACTTGAGAGCACCTTCCAGGGCAACAGGGAAAAGGTATCCCCTGCCAAGGTAAAGGGCGTTCCTTGAATTCTGCATCAGTTTTGCAATTTCAAGGGCTTCCGTATTCTTTTCCAGTGCTTTTCCAATTTTATCCGGGATCGAAACAAGTTCATCAATCAGAGAAATGTATTGTTCATCTGAAATGATTCCTTTCAGGTGACCGGTTTCAAAGGCCATCATTGCAAGTACAGTAACCTGGGATGTAAATGCTTTTGTTGAGGCAACTCCGATCTCAGGTCCTGCATGAGTATAAACTCCTGCATCTGTAGCTCTTGGAATACTTGATCCCACAACATTGCATATACCCAAAACTGTTGCCCCTTTTTCTTTTGCCAGCTTAATAGCAGCAAGTGTATCTGCTGTCTCACCGCTCTGGCTTATGGCGATAACAATATCACCTTTGTTAATTATCGGATTCCTGTATCGGAATTCTGAGGCATATTCCACCTCAACAGGAATTCTTGCATATTCTTCAAAGATATATTCTCCCAGTAGACCTGCATGCCAGGATGTTCCACAAGCTATGATAATTATTTTGTCAGCTTTTGCTATCTGGCTGAAAACGTTATGAAGACCTCCAAGCATAATTCCGGTATGATCAGGCAGAACACGGCCTCTGAATGTATCATGTATTGCTCTTGGTTGCTCAAATATCTCCTTGAGCATAAAATGAGCATATCCTTCCTTGTCGATCTCACCTATTTTGAGATCTACTTCCTGTACCTCTGGTTCAAGAGGGTGATTTCTTATCGTTTTCAATATCAACTCATTTCTTTTAATAATCGCAAGGTCATCATCCTTAAGATAAATAACACGCTGCGTGTGTTCAACTATTGGCGTTGCGTCAGAGGCAATGAAATTCTCATTCTCACCGACGCCAATTACAAGAGGGCTTCCTTTTTTTGCTGCATATAGCCTGTCGGGTTCCTTTTTGCAGATGATAGCAAGACCGTATGTTCCTTCTACTTTATTAAGAGCCATGGTTATTGCCTGTTCTGGTGAAAGGTCACCTTCTACGAACAGATGTTCAATCAGATTTGCAAGTACTTCAGTATCTGTCTGGCTGGTGAATTTGATATTCCGGCTTTGAAGATGTCTCTTAAGTCTTGAATAATTCTCGATAATACCATTATGAACAACAATGAAATTGCCTTTATATGACACCTGCGGATGAGCATTAAGTTCATTTGGTTCCCCATGTGTTGCCCACCGTGTATGGCCGATTCCTATTTCTCCATCAAAATCAGAACTATTTACCAGATCTTCCAGTTCCTTTACTCTTCCTTTGCATTTGAAGATCTTTATTTCATCATTAAGCAGTGCGATTCCTGCTGAATCGTATCCCCTGTATTCGAGGCGTTTAAGGCCATTGATGATTATTTCACGTGCTGGTCTGTTACCTATATATCCAACAATTCCACACATTTCAGATTGAATAAATGCTTATTTTAAAACCATAAAATTAATGATAACTCTTCAGACTTTATAATCAGTAACGGGTATAAACAAATTCAAATTTAGCCGGTATCTTACTGTTATTTGCTTTAAGAATTACATTTTGAAATTCACCATTAGAAAAATACATTTCCACTTCAGGTTTGCTTACTGCACCCTCAAGATACATCTGAACAAAAGATGCAATATTGAAAGTATATGTCAGAGTCGTGGTGTTGGGTAACCCGTCAAAATAGCTGGTACTTACAGAATAATCAGGCAGTAAGTATTGTGTTGTATCTGACGCAGCGTACTTCATCAATATCTGGGAAGGGAGGTTGGATGCTTTAAAATTTATAGAATCAAGGAAGATTGAAAAAGTGAGTCGTGCCTTGTTTACTGA
>JAHEYW010000082.1 GCA_023251395.1 Bacteroidales bacterium | reverse complement strand
AAAGCATTAAACAATAAAAATGAAAAAACCAATAAAATCCGGATGTCAAAGAAGAATCTGGGATGTAAAAAAATTTTCATATTACTCTGGTGGGTTTTTAACGTCTCTTAACTTCACTTGAAATCAGATCGTTCAATTCATAAACCGGGCGCTCAATATCATAAGGAATGGGTCTCCGGCTGAACTGCTGAAAATAGAGAGTGCAGGCATCTTTCCAGACCTGTGCATTACGGCATTGATTCTTTAGTTTGCTGCGGATATTTTCAAACCTTTCCTTATCCACATAAGGTTCAACTTTATCCCATGTCTTTTGAAAATCACGGACCTGGTTTAATCCTTTTTCATAAGAGTAACATATTTCATCCCACAGAGTCCTTCCGCTTGATACTTTATAATCCCATGGAAGATGATGGAACCAAAGCAGGTATATTTCCGGGCAGGTTTTGAGGTCATTAAACTGTGAGGCAAGGGGTTCGTGATACTGGCTTACAGCATCAGTCCCAGCGTGAGTTCTGTCAAATCCGACACCAAGTGTATCCGCCTTATGATAATAAGGTGGCGTCCAGTCAGCTCTTACACCCTTTGGTGCATACCAGGGTCCGGGGCCATAATGATTATTCGCTGAAAAAATATGATGAAATCCGAGCGGCATCATATAGTTTACTGCAGCTTCCCTGCTTTCGAGTATCATCTTTTTTACAGGTACCAGAAAATGTTCTGTCCAGTCATTTGAAAAACCCAGAGATCCGGTTTGTCCCGGTTTTACTGGACCGAATGTGAGTTTAATCCATTCATCTGCGATCTTCTCGCTTGTGAGGGTATTATTCCAGGCAAGTCTCCCGAATGCATACCAGTTTGCCTGAGCCATTTGATGACCGCACCAGTTGGTATCCAGACCAATATTAGAAACACCGGCTATTGCGGTATGTTTTTGTGGATAGATGCTCCCGTCTGTACTGCGTCCGACAGTGCTTCCGGGACCTTCCTGGTAGGTATCACTCTTAAGACATTCTTCCCACATTGGGCCAAGAAATACCATATGAATTGCCTGTCCAAGGTATTCCTGTGTTATCTGAAACTCAGGCATTAAAGATGTTTTCTTCATTGCTCCAAACAGAGGGCTGAAGGGTTCTCGGGGCTGGAAATCAACAGGTCCGTTCTTAACCTGAATTATTACATTGTCCCTGAACTTGCCATCGAGAGGCATAAACTCCGTATATGCTTGTCTTGCACGGTCCTTATCATTCGGGCTATATACAAAAGCGCGCCACATAACTATTCCCCCGAAGGGTTTGAAAGCATCTGCCATCATATTTGCTCCATCAGCATGAGAGCGTTCGTAATCCTGGGGACCAGGCTGCCCTTCACTGCTTGCTTTCACAAGGAATCCTCCAAAATCGGGTATAATACTATAGATCTCCTTTACCTTATCATTCCACCATTTAATAACCTCAGGATCCAGCGGATCTGAAGTTTTAAGCTTTCCGATCTGGGAAGGAGATGAGAATTTAACCGAGAGAAAAGTTTTTATTCCATAAGGGCGAAGCACCTCAGCAATGGCCTTAACCCTTTCGAGATATTCCTTCGAAAGCATTAATGGTGAAGCGTTGACATTGTTTAGAACAGCGCCATTTAATCCAACAGAAGCATTAGCCCTTGCATATTCCTGCCATAAATCTTTGTCCTTATCAGTAACTGTCATTGAATTATCCCCATTGCGCCAGAATATTGATTTGCCGGCATATCCTCTTTCTATTGACCCGTCAGGATTATCCCAGTGGTTTAATGTACGAATCTCATATGAGGGATTGTAGATTTTTTCTTCAACAGGTTCCCCTGTCTGCTGTCGCCGAAGCAATTCATAAACTCCGTAAAGTATACCCGACTCTGTGCCAGCCTGAATTTCATCTTTATTGAATTTAAAGCCATCTTTCTTTAGTGCTTTATCACTCTTAAGGGTAAGTGTTATTGTTGCATTGTCTTTACCCTGCCAGCCTTTCTGTAATTCCTGGATCGCAATGGTAAGTGTTGGTGAGGTCTTTTTACATATTACATTTATTTTCCCTGTGCTCTTGCTCCGCAGCCACAGATCATGTCCATTCTCAGCGAAGAGGCTGATGCTAAAAACCATAAATAGGACAAATAAGGCGGTAGTCTTCATAACTATTTATTTATCTGGTTTATAAGAATATTTTTTGAATATCTATTTAATTGCTCTCCCCACAACCGCCAGTGAATCAAGGTATGATTTGCTTTGTGCTTTTGTAAGAGTCATCCAGTACATCATATACCTTGCGTCATGGATCTGGTAAAATGGTTCCAGAACAACATTTATCGGGTTGATCATTTTAAGTCCGGGTGTTGTGAAGAACAAAGGCTTATTTTTTACCGGCACCAGCCCATCAGTGATCCTGGTCAGGTCGTCTTCAATAATGATAGGAGCCTTGTCGACTGGAAGTTTTTGTCCGGAAGGAATATGGCCACACCTGCTGTCGTCGGCAATCAATCCTTTCAGATCTTCAGTTCCGGTTTTTGCAGCAAGGAGGATTGGTCCATGCATTATTGCAATATAATTTGGCACATTGGGCAAATGCTCTATTGAATTATGCATTGGCAGGCTGATCAGAATCTCATCTCCTGCTTTCCAGAGTCGATCAATGGTTATGTAAGAAGATGGATGAGCGCTGAATGATGTGGTTTTACCATTAACAGAGATCTTCAGCGCACCCTCTTTCACCCATGAAGGATACCTGATCATCAATTTAAATTGTGCAGATCCGCTGGTTATCCTGAGTTTTGTCTGTTCCTCATTTGGGAAAGAAGTCTCCTGTCTGATCTGTACCTTCTTTTCTTTCCAGTCGAGTTCAGATGCGATAAAAAGGTTCAGATAGAGGGAGTCATGCCTGTGAGTGTAAATGAACTGATTGTATTTGCCATGGTTTTCCATACCGCTTCCTACACAGCACCACATTGCCTCGTCGGGAGCAGAGTAGACCCTGTAATGTCTGGGCCGGGCCGGAGTGAAATAGACATACCCACCATGTTCAGGATGCTGAGTGGAAAGAATATGGTTATAAAGAGCCTTTTCATAATAATCAGTATATATGGCTGATGGATCAATCCGGAACAATTCCTCTGTCAGCTTTAGCATGTTATAGGTATTGCATGACTCAGGGCCTTCCACATCATTTATAAAATCTATGCAGGAAGAAGCAGCTGGAAAGAATTCCCTTCTGCTGTTTCCTCCGAATGCGAGGGTTCGCTTTCCTGTAACTGTTTCCCAGAAAAACCTGCCTGCTTCTGAATAATTCTTATCATGAGTAAGCTCGGCAATCCTCTCAAAACCAACAGCTTTAGGAACCTGTGTATTTGCATGCTTATTATCAAGATTATCATTGTCTGAGGCCATAGCATCCAGAATCAACCTGTGAGAAAATCTTCTTGCTGTGGTCAGGTATTTTTCGTCCCCGGTCATCTGATAAGCATCGGCAAAAATCTCATTCATTCCACCTTGTTCAGTATTGAGCATTGCTTGCATCTGAGACTCATCAAGGGATGAAGTTATATTCACTGCCCAGTCGCAGAATCCAAGGAAAATGGATCTTGCATCAGAATTCTCTGTATATAGCCAGGCATCGCGGAGACCGGCATACAGTTTATGAACGTTATACCAGGGTACCCAGGCTGCTCTGTAGGCTTTGAAATCACCTTTTTGCAAAGTACTCCATATTACTTTACTGTTGGGAACTCCCCCTACATATCCTTTTCCCCAGTCAGGATTATTTTTGACGTTAGCCTCCTGGCAGATTTTGAGTTCGGCGATCATGTAATCCATGCGCCTTTTGCATTCAGCATTTCCTGTTGCTGCATAATTCATTGCAAGAGCTGTAAGATAATGACCTCCTATATGGCCATCCAATCCTTCCCAGTTTGGATAAAGTGCAGCTTTGGCAGGTAAGCCGGCTTCCTTGCGGAAGGGTGCTATCAGGCGGTCCACATCGTATTTTAAAAGTGTCTGGATATTAAGGTCGCGGGCATGTTTAAAGGGGCTGTCCAGCAAGGTGACATCCTTTAAAGCAAACTCGTTCGGGTAGAGTTTGTCCTGTGCGTTAACATCGCAGCAAAACAATGAAGTATATACTAGTACTGTAATTACCGAAAATACTTTTGTCATAAAAAATTCTGGATAAAATTCCTTTTATTACTCGTGAAAGTAAAATTACATTTTAACCCTGACTTACAGAGAAATCTGTTTTATAACATATTGCCGAAAGAGGAGATAATCTCTGGTTCGCAAAGGTCTATTTAAACAGCAGCTGCGCGAAATTGTACAGATCATGTCTCCAGACGGGCCATGTATGTCCGCCCGGATAATCATCGTACATGTATTTCACATTCAGCTCGTCCATTTTTTTAATCAAAGCCTGGCAATTATTATATGCAATATCCTCTTTCCCTCCTACGCCTATCCAGAGCAGGCTGAGGTTTTTTATTTTATCCGGATTGTTTTTAATGAAATCATACTGCTTGTTAGCAAGATCGTTCTGTGACGGCATTATCCACCCCGAGCTGAACACACCCAGATAGGGGAAAATATCCAGGTTATTTATCCCGACATACAGTGTTTGTATTCCTCCCATTGATAAACCTGCAAGAGCGCGACCCTTAGCATCAGTTTGGGCGCGATAGTTCTTTTCAACAAAAGGAATTACGACCTGTTTCAGTTCCCTTTCAAACATTCTGAGGGTGTTTTCACCGAAGCCCTGTTGTCCTGAAACATTGCCATCCGGCATTACAATAAGCATTGGTTTTGCTTTTTTATCAGCAATAAGATTATCGAGGATCAGGTCAGTCTTGCCTTGAGAATACCAGCCTCTTTCATCTTCACCTCCACCATGGAGTATATACAGTACCGGGTATTTTTCATTTACATTAACGTTATATCCGGCAGGCTTATAGATATAGAACTGTCGCCAGGAATTAAATACTGTGGAGAAATAACGTTTAATGCCAATCTCCCCATGAGGTACATCTTTAACCTTGTAATAGCCGTCGCCTGTGAATGGCACTTCAATTCCGCTGGCCATCCTGCTCATACCGTAAAACGACTCGCTTGCAGGGTCAGCAACAGAAAGACCATCAATAATCAGTGAATAATAATGAAATCCTTCCGTGAGTGAATCAGTGGTTGCTGTCCAGACACCGTCTTTGTCTTTTACCATATCATACCTCTTTCCAAGATCGAGCTGAACTTTCTTAGCATCAGGCACTTTTACATGAAATTCTGCACTGCCGTCAGGAAAGATCTGGGGATATTTACCCCCCCTGATATTTGAGGGTGCCGGCAGACCAATCAGACTATATTTGTTGAATTTTGAAACATCAACCGGTTTAAAAAGAAGCTGTGAAAACATGTAAAGTGAGTTTTTCCAGACTTTAAAATCATGAACACCCGGCATGAGATAATAGATATGAGGAACCTTATTGGCAACAAGGTAATCGTGTGTACGCTGACTGTAAGTTATAAGGCCGTCAGCATCACCACAGGAAATCCATAGAACTTTTAACTTTTTCCTTGCTGCTTCAGGGTCGGGTACTAATTGTTCTGCAGGCTTTGTATTAGGGGCTGATGAAAATCCTCCTACCCATGCAAACTGATCAAGGTTTCCCAGTCCAAAGTTCAGGGACTGACCTCCACCCATAGACAACCCGGCTATTGCTCTGTGTTCACGGTCTTTCAGTACAGGATACTTCTTCTCAATGAAAGGTATCAGGTCGTTGAGCAGGTCTTTTTCAAAAGTGGCAAAAGCCTGTACTTTATCAGCGGCCATGATATTTCCCTTTGCAGAATCATCTTTGATTGCCCTGCCGTTTGGCATTACCACAATCATAGGTTCAAGTTTGTTGTCAGCATAAAGGTTATCGAGAATAACCTCCGGGTGACCGCCATTAAGCCATTCCTTTTCGTCTCCGCCTATTCCATGTAACAAATAAAGAACCGGATACTTTTTACTCTTTGAATAGTTAGGAGGAGTATAAATCAGTGTTCTTCTGTTCTTTCCAACAGTTTTTGAAGAATAAAATACACTGTCAATTTTCCCATGCGCAATTCCTGCTCTTGGTACATCATAACCCTGAGGTGCTACTTTTTCTATTGATTGTGATCCGGCAAGTAAGCTGAACACAAGGAGGACAGTTATTAAAGCGGCTACCCTTTTCATAAAAATTTAATTTTTAATGTTATAATACCCCTGTTGATTTGAGCATAAAGTTATAACCAAATGTTCAAATTTGAATTGATTATTCCCTGAATAATTGAGGGAGTGTAGTAGCGAGAAAAAGCTTGCAATTCATCCAGGTATGTCCACCCGGTACGAACATGGTCTCAAGATTGAGGCTTTTCTCCTTGAACAATTTTATACTACTATTAACAATTTCAATATACTGATCACTTTCCCCAACATAAATAGTGAAAAGTTTAAGCTTTTTGTTATAAGTTTCTATATCGGGGCTCCAGTTACCAAAGTTCGTTTTGAACTCAGGGGTCTGTGTATATGGTGCATAAGCGCATACATATGCAAACTTTTCAAGATTCATAAGACCAATGTTGAGTGTGGCTCCTCCACCAACAGAAAAGCCAGCAATAGCAGTGTTATTTCTATCAGTCAGAACAGGATAATTAGCTTCAACAAAAGGTATTATGTTATTCATCATATCTGTTCCGAATGCTTTTGACATCATTAGCCCTGTATTGGCGTAAGGCATTACAATAATCATTGGTTTAACCTTTCCCTGTGCTATCAGGTTATCGGCAATAAGATTGGCTTTCCCAACCTTGGTCCAGGTTTCTTCGGTATCTGATCCTCCATGTATCAGATAAAGAACAGGGTATTTTGTTTTGCCATTGACATCCAACCCGGCAGGAGTATAGATTATCAGCGTGCCTGCTATCCCCTGGGCAGTATTATATGTATGGTAGCTTAACTTTCCGTGGGGAACATTCTGCAGGGAATGTACAAGAGGTTTGTCGCCTTTGATATCAACAAGACTATGTTTAAAGCCTTCGTTTGAAAAAAGATAAGTGTTATTGGGATCATTAACTTCAATACTGTCGATCCAGAAGCTATAAGGATAAATATCGGGTTTTGCAGGAGGAATTGTTATAGTCCATACACCTGAATCATCTTTGGTCATTTTAACTGGTGCCGGCAGTATCTCGGTATCAAGAGAAACACGCTTGGCATTCCTGGCAGAAAACCTGAAAGTAACGCTATTGTCAGCATGTACCTCAGGAGATATAACGGAAGGTCTCTGGGCGATCAGTAAGGCGCCAGAAGAGACAAATATTATTAATGTTAATAGTATTTTTTTCATCTGTATAAATATAAGATCAGATTATTATTTAAATAGTAAAGGTGCAGTGTTTGCCAGGTATAATTTGGTATTCATCCAGGTATGACCACCAGTTGATATTAGGGTCTTATGATTAATGTTCTTTGCCTTAAGATAATCAATGAACTCTGTTGTCTGTTTATAAAGGAAGTCCTCGTTCCCCACACTTACCCATAATAATTTCAGTTTCTGATTTGTTAGTTTCGGATTTTCAACAACATTTTTGAAATCGCGTTCCAGTTCTGTATTTGTCAGGTACGCACTGTAGCAGCATATCCAGGCAAACTTGTCCATATTACCAAACCCGACTCTGAGAGTCTGTCCTCCTCCGCGTGAGAAGCCTCCTATTGCACGGTTTTCATTGTTAGCAATAACTCTGTAATTCTTTTCAACATAGGGAATTAGATTGTCAACGAGGTCTCTTTCAAAAGTCTTTGACCTCGCAAGAGCCTCTGCGCTTTCCCTGCCTGCGGGATCAGCCGGTTTCAGGCCACCCTTTTGTTCTGCAATCCTGGCTTCTATATTACCATAAGGCATCACAATAATCATTGGCTTTGCTTTTCCTTCTGCCATAAGGTTATCCAGTATAAGATTAGCCTTACCAACCTTGAACCATGTTTCTTCAGTATCAGTTGTTCCGCCAATCAGATAAAACACCGGATATTTCTGCTTTGGATTTTTGTCATATTCAGGCGGGGTATAAACAAGCACTGTCCCGGTTGTTCCCTCAGCTGATGGGTACAATTCATAAGTTACTGTTCCGTGAGGAACATCTCTCATTGAATGTATCAGTGAAGAATCACCCCGAACATCAAGAATACTCCCTTTGAATCGTTCATTTGGGAAATAATACATATTACCCGGGTCCATAACCTGTACGCCATCAACAATAAAATTATATGGATAGATATCAGGTTTGACAGGGCCAATGGTTGCACTCCACGAGCCTCGTGCATCTTTAACCATCTGGACAGGTGCTTTCTCAGACTGCACACTCAGTTTAACATCAGTTGCATTTGGAGCGTTAAAGCGAAAAATAACAGTTTTATCGGGATTGACCTGAGGAGATCTCCCAAAACCTCTGGGAGCCTGACAGTATGCAAGTTGGCCAGTTAGAATTATTGCACAGGCAATAAGCGTTCGAAGAAATATTTTCTTAAGCATTTTAAGTCAGAGTTGGAAGTTTATTTTATTTTTTTCATATGTATCAGGTGAAAGAAAGAAATCATTTATTGATGAATTTTGAATTCTTCATCCAAAGCAACAATGGAGATATCCATTCATCAGCCGGTTTTGAGAGAACAAAACCATGGCCACCTCTGGGATAGAGGTGCATTTCTGCAGGAACATTCTTATGTCTCAAACTTTCGTAGAAAACAATGCTGTTATCGACATCAACAAGCCTGTCGTCACCTGCTTGTGTTATGTATGATGGAGGTGTCTTTTCAGTTACCTGCAATTCACTTGAGTATTTATCAATAAGGTCTTTGGAAGGATTTTTACCCAGGAGGGCATTCCTGGAGTCCATATGAGTCAGGTTGTCCTGCATGCTTGTAACCGGGTAAACCAGTATAAGGAAGTCAGGTCTGAGGCTTGTGCCTTCTTTATTCTCAATAAGTGTTTCCTGGAAACGTGTTGCAACAATAGATGCAAGATGCCCGCCTGCTGAGAAGCCCATAAGTCCGACCCTGGCAGGGTCAATCCCCCATTTTGAAGCATTTTCGCGAATACTCTTAATAGCTTCTTGTGCATCCTGCAAAGGACCAATTTTTTTATCAATCATTGTGGAATCATCGGGAAGCCTGTATTTCAATACGAATGCTGTAATTCCGGTTTTGGCGAGTTCCTTTGCTGTTCTTACACCTTCTCCCTGGTAGGTTAACCCGCTGTAACCACCACCAGGAACCACAATGATCGCACAACCATTTGCCTTGTCTTTTTCAGGAAGGTAGATCTCTAGTTTTGGAATAGTAACTCCTTTAATAAATCCGCCGGATGTTTCCTGAATATGGGATTTTTTTGAATTGGGGATGTTTCCCTGATAAAGATCAATTTTTTCCTGTGCTGTAATATTAAATGATGCGGTAAGCAATATGGCACAAATAATTGCAAATGGTTTCATTTTTAATCCTTTAGGGTTTGTATTAAAAGTAATGGTGCGACTTTAAATGTAACATTTTTAATTCGCACCATTACTATCTGATTATTCGTTACTACTAATTCTGAAACAGGAGCTGGGCAAATCCATAAAGGCTCTTTCGCCAGGTCTGGAATTCGTGAGCAGTTCCCGGAGCTTCAAAATAAACATTCTTAATTCCGGCTTTATCCAGTTGTTCATGAATGCTTCTTCCAGTCTGTGGTCCTTCTTTTGAACCCATGCTGATGTAGAATACTTTAACCTGCTTATTGAACTCATCGGGTTTCATCAGCAAGCCATTGTAGCCGGTTTCAACTCCCGGAAAACCAAATGGAGCGCTGAATATGCCGATATTTGCAAATTTGTCCAGGTTGGCCTGTGTGATCCCGTAAGTCTGGGTTCCGCCGAGTGATAATCCAGCCATTGCGCGATGTTCTCTATCGCTAAGTGTACGGAAGTTTGCATCAATTGCCGGGATAAGGTCTTTAATAATCACTGAACCGAATCCATCCCAGAATGAAGCCATTCCACCAGGTCCGCCTGCTCCGCCGGGTCTTTGTCCCTGACCCTGAGCCGGTCTGGCACCCTGTTGCTGTGCTTGTGGCTGACCCTGACCTGCACCCTGTGCTGGTTGGCCCTGTCCCTGAGCTGGTCTTGCACCCTGTCCGGCGGGAGCACCTGCTCCACCAGGAGCACCCTGACGACGACCGCCGCCACCGCCCATACCTGCTGCAATGCCTCCATCTTCCATAACAATGATCATAGGTTTGGCTTTGCCTTCAGCGATAAGGTTGTCGAGTATGAAATTGGCACGACCCTGATTTGACCAGGCCCTTCTGTCTTCACCCATACCATGCTGAAGATAAAGCACCGGATAACGGGTGGTAGTATTTTTGTTGTAAGCAGGTGGTGTATAAACATAAGCATGTCTATGTTCTCCGGTTGACTGGGCATAATACCAGAAAGAAACTACGTCGCCATGAGGAACCTTCTTGATATCATAAAAATCGACGCCTGCTTCAGGCACTTCGATACCGCTCATTACTTTTCCTGAACCAAAGAATGTTTCGCATGATGGTTCATTCACGTCAACACCATCAACCCTTATTGTAAAATAGTGGAACCCCGGATCAAGTGGCTGAGTCCATCCTGTCCAGAACCCGTCTTCCCCTTTTGTAAGGGCTGTATTGCCGAGACCAACTACAACGCTCTGTGCCTGTGGTGCACGAACGCGGAAATATGCTCTTCGCAATGAATCAACCCGTGGAAATTCCGCACCGACTATATTTGAAGATGCGGGTTTGGAGTGCTTTATTACTTCTTCATCCTGAGCATTAACAACTCCACTGAACAGAAATAATGAAGCAGCAAGTAAAAGAATAGTTTTTTTCATATTATAATTATTACGGTTTATCTGAATAATAATGGTGCAAACTGATATAAATCCCTTCTCCAGGTAAGCCATTCATGGGCTGTACCCTGAGATTCATACCAGACATATTTGATACCTTGTTTTTCGAGCATATCGCGGAATGCCCTGACAGATGCCGGGAAAGGATTGGGTTCTTTTGTACCAAGTCCGAGCCAGAATACTTTAACCTGCTTATTTACTGCTGCTCCATCCTTAAATTTACCTCCCTGGAATGTTGTGGGATCAATAGCAGTTGTATTTGGATAGTTTGAAGTACCGCTGAAGCCTGCAATATTTGAGAATGCATCAAGGTTATTCATTGTTATCTGAATAGTTTGATTGGCACCCATTGAAAGGCCTGCCATTGCACGATTCAAACGGTCAGCTTTCGTTCTGTAATTTGCGTCTATCATCGGGATGATCTCTTTTATCATAACTTCCTCAAATGCCGACATGCCGCCAGCTCCTCTTTGAGGTGCGCCCTGCCCCTGAGGTTGTGTCTGACCAGCTTTGGTAGCATAGCCTTTGTCCATGACGATGATCATTGGAACACCCTTTTTTTCAGCAATAAGATTATCGAGAATCAAGTTTGCCTTTCCCTGGACTGACCAGCCGGTCTCATCTTCACCGCTTCCGTGCTGGAGGTAAAGGACCGGATAACGGGTAGAAGTGTTTTTATCATAATCAGGCGGAGTATAAACAAAGCATCTGCGCCATGAATCTGTGATCTTTGAAAAATAGAGCTGTTCACGTACAACTCCGTGAGGAACATCCTTAAGAGCATAGAAATCCCTGTCTGATGCGGGAACTTCTATTCCGCTTCCCCAGCGGCTTACTCCATAGAAGAACAGACTTCCCGGATCCGGGACCTGGGCTCCGTCGATATTCAGCATATAGTAGTGAAATCCTTCATCAAGAGGATCTGAAACACCTGTCCAGATACCCTTTTCATCTTTTGTCAGGTCGTATCTTTTTCCACCGATATCCAGCAGAACTTTCTGAGTTTGTGGTGCAGAAATGCTTGCACGAACGCGTCTTTCAGAATTCACCTGTGGAAATTGTTTACCCGGCTGATTGGTCGATGCAGGTTTAAAGTCTTCCACGG
>JAHEYW010000081.1 GCA_023251395.1 Bacteroidales bacterium | reverse complement strand
TTCGGTTTATATTGGTTTTTTCATTTTTATTGTTTAATGCTTTCACTTCAGGCTACGCATCAAAAAAGCAAACGTTTGAAGCCGAATCAGCCAGACTATCAGGCGGGTCGTCCAAAGTGGCTGCTAAATCTGCTTCAGGAGGTTTTTGTGTTAGCTTAACCAAACCTGGTGAAGAGATTCAGTTTACAGGCCTTCAGTCTGCTAAAAAACTGGCGATTCGTTACACTTCATCGGGAGTTGGTGTGATAAACGTTGCAGTAAATAATCTGCCTGTTCAAAAACTGAATATCCATTCATCGGGAAGCCTCACAGATTTCTTTCTGAATGCTATTACATACATTGGGATTCCTGCCAATTCTACAGTGGTCATCAGTCTGGCTTCCAATGATATAAATGTGAATATTGATCAGATGCTGGCTTCAAGGATTCGTGTCCTGCGTATAACTAACGATAAAGGGTGGATAAATGATGATGACCCCGGGACCAGAGCACCAGGATGGACACGTCATTGCAACCTGGGAACAGGAGACTATAACAACGATCTGACAACCAGCAACAATCCTGGTGATATCTGGAGCTGCTCATTCACTGGCAGAAATCTCTCGGTTGTTGCCCCGAAAGAGAAAGGCGCCGGAATGATCGAAGTTCAGATAGATGGTAAATCCCTTGGGAAGACAGATCTATCAGCAAATGGAATTCATAAGCCACAGCAGATTGTGTTTAATAAGAATGATCTGACACCTGGAAAACATGTAATTAATATTATAAATTGTGGCCCCGGACCAGTAGCTGTAGATGCAATTATAGTCCGTTAAGATGTATTTAAATTGTTATTGTGGAATTGTATGGAATAGTTTGTAAAATAAAATCTGAAAATGAAAAAGATCTTTTACACCATTTTGGTATTGACCGCCCTGGCCATACTGAAACCAACCTTTATTTTGGCTCAGAAAATTACTGTAACATCTCCAAATCAGAAGATCAGTGCTGCTCTTTACAATAAGCAAAATGCTGATGTTGGTGAATGGTACCTTAAAATAAACTATCTGAAAGAGGGCAAAAGCAATGAAGCCATCCCTCAGATTAGCCTTGGAATCTCCCGTTCAGACCAGGATTTTGTTAAAGATCTTAAATTTCTTAAAGCCGGTAAGACTGTTCTGATTGCCGAGAATTATGAAGCTTTGCACGGGAAGCGGTCGCATTGTTCAAATTCTGCAAATGAAACTATCATTTCCTTCGAGAATCAAGGGAAAGCAAAATTGAATTTAGTAATAAGAGCATATAACGACGGAGTCGTTTTCCGGTATGAATTCCCTGAAAAGGAAGGCTCGTTTGTGGTAAAGGATGAACTTACATCATATACTATTCCTTCAAATACAAAACGATGGTTGGAAAAATGGAATACAGCAAATGAAGGGCTTTACAGTACAATGACAGATGACAATACACAACAGGCCTGGTGCTACCCTGCTCTTTTCAGTTTATCAGACAATTCGTGCTGGTACCTCATACACGAATCTGATGTAAACACAGGTTATTGCGGCTCGAAACTGAGTAATGTGACCGACAAATCGAGTTATAAGATCACCTTCCCGGATAAGAGGGATGGCAATGGACTTGGTGAAGTAAACCCTACAATTAATCTTCCATGGAAATCACCATGGAGGGTGATTATCATGGGGACACTAGCTGATATAGTTGAATCTACACTTATTACTGATGTGGCTCCTCCTTCAAAAATTAAAAATACAGATTGGATAAAACCGGGAATTGCCTCCTGGAATTACTGGTCAAGTAACCACGGAACAAAAGATTTTAAAATTGTGTGTGATTTTGCAGACCTGGCTGCAAGCATGGACTGGCCATACACTCTTCTCGACTGGGAATGGGATTCAATGAGTAATGGAGGAAATCTCGAGGATGCTTTGAAATACATTCATTCCAAAGGAGTTACGCCACTTATGTGGTATAACTCAGGTGGTAAGCATACCGGTGTAACATCCACCCCGCGAGACCGGATGCTGACACATGAAAGCCGGGTCGAAGAGTTTACGAAACTTCAGAAGCTCGGAGTTGCGGGTGTCAAAATCGACTTTTTCGAAAGTGAAAAACAGGATATGATAAAATACTACCTCGATATTCTTGAAGATGCAGCCGCATTTCAGATGATGGTGTATTTTCATGGTTGCATAGTGCCAAGAGGATGGGAGAGAACCTATCCAAACCTTATGACACATGAAGGGATCCGGGGAGCAGAATGGTATAATAATGGTCCTGATTTTACAACTACTGCCCCTGAGCATAACACTATAATTCCTTTCACCCGGAACGTTGTTGGGCCAATGGATTATACCCCGGTAACATTTACAAATTCTCAGTACCCTCATATTACCTCATACGGACATGAACTGGCATTAAGTGTTGTATTTGAATCAGGTATTCAGCATCTGGCTGACCGTCCTTCAGGTTATTATGACCTGCCTTTTGAGGTAAGGACGTTTCTTAAAGAAGTACCTAATGCATGGGACGATACAAAACTGGTTAGCGGGACACCGGGTCGCGATATAATCATTGCCAGGCAGAAAGGAAATCTATGGTATTTGGGAGGAATAAGCTCTGAAAGATTTGAAAGGACGAAAACACTTAAATTTGATTTCCTGCCTGAAGGTAAAAAGTATAAGCTTACATTAATAACTGATGGTAAGCACGATAAAGATCTTGCCACTCAGTATTTTGTTGTTGACAAATCCAGTACAGTTGATACTAAACTATTAAGAAGAGGTGGCTTCGCAGCCAGTCTGAAACCTGTTCAGTAAATATTAAAATCATCATAAAATGAAATCTTCATTACAAAGAAACATCAGGAACGGCCTGTTCATTGCAGCAGTACTTTTTGTTGCGCTAAGTTCATGCAAAAAACAATACCCTTTTCAGAACCCTGATTTAAGCTCGGAAGAAAGAGCAAAAGATCTGATTTCCCGCTTAACACTTGAGGAAAAGGCAACCCTGATGTGTGACGTATCAGAAGCAATTCCGCGTCTCGGGATCAAAAAGTTCAACTGGTGGAGCGAAGCACTTCACGGCCTTGCAAACAACGAAAATGTAACTGTTTTTCCTGAACCGGTCGGAATGGCAGCATCGTTCGATGATCAGCTTCTCTATAATGTTTTTAATGCCGTATCTGATGAAACAAGGGCAAAATATAATGAAGCTAAGAAAAACGGGAAAGAGAACTCACGTTTCCTCAGTCTTTCGGTCTGGACTCCCAACGTCAATATCTTCCGCGACCCTCGCTGGGGAAGAGGGCAGGAGACCTATGGTGAAGATCCTTACCTTACCTCACGCATGGGTATTTCAGTTGTAAAAGGATTACAGGGCCCTGATGATCAGAGGTACAGAAAGCTGCTGGCATGTGCAAAACATTTTGCAGTACACTCAGGTCCGGAATGGAGCCGTCATTCGCTTAATGTAAATAATGTTGACCCGGCCGATTTGTATGAGACCTATCTGCCTGCATTCAAAGCACTGGTTCAGGAAGCTGGCGTAAGAGAGGTTATGTGCGCTTATCAGCGGCTGGATAATGAACCTTGTTGCGGAAACTCAAAACTGCTTCAGAAAATACTCAGGGAGGACTGGGGCTTCAAATACCTTGTAACTTCCGACTGTGATGCGATAACCGATTTCTATAACGGACATAAATTCACCACAGATTCAACCCATGCAATCGCAAAAAGTATACCTGCAGGAACAGATGTTGAATGTGCCTGGAAAGACTATAATTACAAGCATATTCCTGAGGCAGTGGCAAAAGGATTATTAAAGGAAGAGGACATAAACAGAAGCTTAGAGCGTTTGTTAATAGGACGGTTTGACCTTGGTGAGATGGACGCAGATTCGATCGTACCATGGGCTAAAATCCCTGTATCTGTGATTAACAATGAAGAGCACAGAAAACTTGCCCTCGATATTGCTCACGAAACAATGACTTTACTTCAAAATAAAAATAATATACTTCCCTTATCAAAGTCAGTCGGTAAAATTGCAGTGATCGGTCCTAACGCAGATAATGCCAGGGTATTATGGGGCAACTACAATGGAACACCAATTCATACTGTTACAGTTCTTGATGGTATCAAAACAAAAATATCTGCCGATAAAATTATTTATGACAAAGCATGTGATATAATTGAAGACAAAGTTCTTGAAAGTCTTGCTTCTGGTTGCACAATAGATGGCAGGCAGGGTTTCAAAGTCACTTACTGGAACAGCAAGGACAGAACCGGAGAGGTTGTTGCAAACCAGCAGATAGCAGCTCCTTTACATCTGGCTGCTGAAGCAAATAAACCTCTTGCCCAGGGTGTCAAGACTGAAGGATTTTCTGCAAAATTTGAGACTGAGTTTACAGCCCCCAAAACTGAAGAACTTGTTCTTAAATCAGGTACTGCCGGCTTCTATGAACTGCTGATCAACGGTCTGTCGATCAGAAAAGCCGAGGACTGGAGAACACTCATCTCGAAAATCCCGTTTAAAGTTGAAGCAGGGAAGAAATATAAAATCGAAATTTTATTCGAACAGCGCTATACATGGCAACCATCTGTTGAGTTTGATCTTGGCAGGGAGAATAGCGTAAAATTCGCAGGACTTATTGATAAGCTAAAAGGAACTGACGTCGTTGTATTTGTTGGCGGACTGTCAAACCTGCTTGAGGGCGAAGAAATGCCTGTTGTTTTACCAGGTTTTAAAGGAGGCGACCGTACCGATATAGAATTACCTGCAGTTCAGCGAAATTGTATCAGTGCACTGCGACAAGCCGGGAAGAAAATCATTCTTGTTAACTGTTCAGGATCTGCAATCGGATTTATTCCGGAAACTAAGAGCTGTGAGGCAATACTTCAGGCCTGGTATGGAGGTGAATCAGGAGGACAGGCTGTTGCTGATGTTCTGTTTGGTGATTACAATCCTTCCGGAAAACTGCCACTCACATTCTATAAGAGTATTAACCAGGTGGGAGATTTTGAAGACTATTCAATGAAAGGGAGAACATACCGTTTTATGTCTGATCCACTGTTCCCCTTCGGGTTCGGATTGAGCTATACGACTTTCTCAATAGGAAAAGCCCAGATCTATAAAAATGAGATCAGTAAAGGTGGCGTTGCAGGGCTTACAATTCCTGTTTCGAATACCGGTAAAATGGACGGAACAGAAATTGTCCAGGTTTATATCCGCAAAGCAAAAGAAATCGCAGGACCACTCAAAACTCTCAGAGGGTTTAAGCGAGTGAATATTCCTGCAGGTAAAACCAGTGATGTGACCATCGACCTGACCAAATCAGCTTTCGAGTTTTATGACAAAGCCAGTGGGAAAATGGCAGTTGCCCCCGGTGATTATGAAATTTGGTATGGCAACAGTTCCGCAACCAAAGACCTAAAACTTACTACTTTAACAATTATTTGATGATCATGAACTTATATTAAATTTAAAAATATGAAAATCAGGCTATTTATTATTTTACTATTCTCAGGTTCTGTTTTCGTTACATTGAATGCCCAGTCTTATCAAAAAACAGAAACGGGAATTAAAACTGTTATTAACTCAGTTGGGATTGAATTGCAATTTTATAACCCGTCAATTGTCAGAGTTATAAAATGGCCCGACGGAAAAACATTTAAGAAAGAAAGCCTTTCAGTGATCAGTACTCCGGAGAAAACTGCATTTTCTGTAAGTAAAGCAGGAGATATTCTGACCCTGAATAGTAAAAGCTTAAAAGTGAATCTTGACATGAAAACAGGTAAGCTTTCATTTTCAAATTCATCCGGGAATCTGTTTGCCGAAAAAGCTGGTAGTACTTCTTTTACAGATTTTAATGATGCAGGTGTAAAAACGTACACCGTGACACAGGGTTTTACACTTGATAAAGATGAGGCCATTTATGGATTGGGCCAGCAGCAAAGAGGAAAGATGGTTCAGCGAAATATCAAGCTGAATATGATACAGGGAAATACAGATGATTACATTCCTTTTTTCATGTCTGTAAAAGGATATGGATTATACTGGGATAACTACTCGCCCACTCTTTTTGAAGATACCCCGGAAACCACATCATTTAAATCGGATGTGGGTGATTGTATTGATTACTATTTCATGACAAGCGGGAACGCTGATGGAGTTATTGCCCGGATGAGAAACCTGACAGGTCAGGTCCCGATGTTCCCGTTGTGGACATTTGGCTATTTTCAGAGCAAAGAGCGCTATAAAACGCAGGATGAAATAGTGGATGTGGTTAAAAAATACCGTGAACTCGGAGTTCCCTTTGACGGTATCATTCAGGACTGGCAGTACTGGGGCAACAACTACCTGTGGAATGCAATGGAATTCCTCAATTCAGATTATTCCAATCCCAAAAAGATGATCGATGATGTACATAAGCTCAATGCTCATATGCTTATCTCAATATGGAATTCATTCGGTCCTATGACAAAACAATATAAAGATCTCGATAAGATCGGTGCACTTATGGATTTTCAGACATGGCCTCAATCAGGTTCAGATAAATGGCCGCCAAGAATGGATTATCCTTCAGGGGTTAAGCCCTATGATCCTTTCAATCCACAGGCCCGCGATATCTACTGGAACTATCTGAATAAAGGCATCTTCTCCCTCGGAATGGACGGATGGTGGATGGATTCATCGGAACCTGATCATCTCGATTTCAAACCAGCCGATCTGGATAATAAAACATATCTCGGATCTTTCAGAAAGGTGCGTAATGCATTCCCTTTAATGACTGTAAGCGGAATATATAATCACCAGAGGGCTGTTACCTCAGACAAAAGGGTTTTCATTCTTACCCGTTCAGCATTTGCCGGGCAGCAGCATTATGGTGCAAACACATGGTCGGGAGATGTTACAGCCTCGTGGGATGCACTGCGTAATCAGATATCTGCCGGACTTAATTTTTCACTTAGCGATATTCCATACTGGAACAGCGATATAGGAGGATTCTTCCTTAGCCGGTTCAGAAAAAAACTCGAGGATGCTGAATACAGGGAACTGTATACCAGATGGATACAATTCGGAGCTTTCTGCCCGATGATGCGTTCGCATGGTACCGATGCCCCACGGGAGATATACCAGTTTGGTAAAAAGGGCGACAAAGTATATGATGCTATTGAGAAGTCAATAAATCTCAGATACAGGTTGCTGCCATATATTTATTCAGCTTCCTGGGATGTAACTGCCGGCCAGTCAACAATGATGAGAGCCCTTGTTATGGATTTTCCAAAAGATAAACAGGCGCTTGATCTGAATGATGAATATATGTTTGGCAAGTCACTGCTGGTTTGTCCTGTAACAAAAGTGATGTACTCAAAAGATACAAAGGAGGATTTCAGCACAATCAAAACAAGAGAACTCTACCTTCCAAAGGGTAATGACTGGTACGATTTCTGGACCGGAGAAAAAGTGCAGGGGGGACTGACAGTTAGCAAAGAATCTCCGCTTGATATTATCCCGTTATATGTAAAGGCAGGCTCAATAGTTCCATTCGGTCCGTTTGTGCAATACGCAACTGAGAAGAAATGGGACGATCTTGAAATACGCGTTTATGAAGGTTCAAACGGTAAGTTCACTCTCTATGAAGATGAGAACGATAATTACAGCTACGAAAAAGGAGTTTATTCAACTATTGATTTTTCCTGGGACAATGCCAGGAAAGTTCTGACTATCAGCGACCGAAAAGGCACATTCCCCGGAATGCTGGCTGAACGTAAATTCAATATCGTAAAAGTTGGCAAAGACAAAGCCACGGGATCAGAAACCCCTGCAAAGTTTGATAAGACTGTTTCCTACACTGGTAAAGCAATATCAATAAATTTATAATTCTATAAATGAGTGCGATTCCTAGCCCCCTTTGGGGGGTTGGGGGCCGCCATCAAATAGACAATAAATCAATAAAATAACACTCTCACACCCATTATGGATCTCCTTCCCCCACTAACCCGGGAGAGAGGTACCGAGGGGGAGAGGTCTTCCCAACCAGGATATCAGCAAGTAAGCCATAGCCTAATTAACCCACCTTTATCACACCCAATAATATATTTTAACACTTACACGTGAACTTTTTTTTCATAAGAACCAAATAAATGATACTTTTATACTTGAGATCAGGCAAACATAATCTTCTCTAAATTAAAAATGTAATGTTTATGAAATCTATGAGATTAATAACGGCATCCATTCTTTTATCAGTTTTATTTATTTCATCTCTGGCAGGCACTACAGACCAGAATAAGAAATTAATAATGTGGTACGACAAACCGGCAGGCAACTGGAACGAAGCACTTCCGCTGGGGAATGGAAGAATTGCAGCAATGGTATTCGGCGACCCGGCAAAAGAGAAGCTTCAGCTTAATGAAGGTACATTCTGGTCAGGCGGACCATCACGCAACGATAATCCTCTTGCACTTCAGGCACTCGATTCAATCCGTTATCTCATCTTCAAGGAAGATTACAGAAGAGCTAACACTTTATCAAACCAGTACCTGACAGCAAAACAATTGCATGGTTCAAAATTCCAGGTTGTAGGAAACCTTAACCTCCTTTTCGCAGGAAACGACAGTTATACTGAATACTACCGGGAACTTGACCTGGGAAGAGCGGTATTTACCACTACCTTTAAAGTAAATGATGTTACATACAAGAGAGAAGTATTTGCTTCGCAACCAGATCAGGTGATAGTCGTAAAACTGACAGCAAGCAAACCTGGAAAATTAACTTTCACAGCTGGCTTTGACAGTGAACTTCAGAAATCAGTAAAAGCGCAGGATGCTCATACACTCGAAATGACAGGCCTTTCAAGCACTCATGAAGGTGTTACGGGACAGGTAAAATTTGATGCCCGTGCAAAAATCATCAATGCCGGAGGAACAGCCGAAATCTCCGCAGACAAAATTAATATTACTAATGCAAACGAAGTAACTATCCTGATATCCATGGCAACTAACTTCGTTGATTATAAAACACTTACAGCAAACGAAGTTGAAAAGTGCATTAACTATCTTGCCCCTGCAGAGAAAAAATCCTATGCAAAGCTTCTGAAAGATCATATTGCAGCTTATCAGAAATATTTCAACCGCGTTACTTTCGATATAGGGACATCTCCGGCAGCAAATGCAACCACTGATTCAAGAATTAAAAATTTCTCGGGATCATTCGACCCGGAGCTCATTTCAATGTACTACCAGTTTGGCCGTTACCTTCTTATCTGCTCCTCACAACCAGGAGGACAACCCGCTAACCTCCAGGGTATTTGGAATGGCAGCAATAACCCTTCATGGGACAGCAAGTATACAATCAATATAAATACAGAAATGAACTACTGGCCTGCTGAAAAATGCAATATGTCAGAAATGCATGAACCGCTCATCCAGATGGTACGCGACCTTGCTGAAACAGGAAAAGAGACGGCAAAAGTTATGTATAACGCTAATGGTTGGGTTGCTCATCACAACACCGACATCTGGCGTATTACTGGTGTTGTCGACATGGCAAACTCAGGTCAGTGGCCACTTGGAGGCGCCTGGCTTTTGCAGAATGTGTGGGAAAGATATTTATATAGCGGTGATCAGAAATTCCTTGAATCAATTTACCCGATAATGAAATCTTCATGTGAATTTTATAAAGATTTCCTTATCGAAGAACCCTCACACAAATGGCTTGTTGTAAGTCCTTCAGTATCACCGGAAAACACACCGCAGGGACATCGCAGCGCACTGATCGCAGGTTGCACAATGGACAACCAGATCCTTTTTGACCTTTTCACAAAAACAATACAGTCTGCAAAAATTCTTAAAAAAGATGAAGCGCAGATGGTCGAATTTCAAAAGATTCTCGACCGCCTTCCTCCAATGCAGATTGGCCGCCTCGGTCAGTTGCAGGAGTGGCTTGAAGACTGGGACAGCCCGAAAGACCAGAACCGACACGTGTCACACTTATACGGTTTATTTCCAAGTAACCAGATTTCACCATATACAACCCCACAACTTTTCGATGCAGCTAAAACTTCACTCATTTACAGAGGCGATGTTTCAACGGGTTGGTCAATGGGCTGGAAAGTAAACTTCTGGGCCCGTTTCCTCGATGGAAACCATGCAAATAAACTTATCGCCGATCAGCTCAGGCTTGTTGCAACCGGTCCTGGTGGAAGACAAGGTGGTGGTGGTGGTGGTGGAACCTACCCTAACTTCTTTGATGCTCACCCGCCATTTCAGATCGATGGTAACTTCGGTTGTACTTCTGGCATAACAGAAATGCTTCTTCAGACACAGGACGGATCAATACATATTTTACCCGCTCTGCCAGATGCATGGAAAACAGGGAGTATAACAGGCTTAAAAGCCTATGGCGGATTCGAGATCAGCATAAGCTGGGAAAATAACCAGATTCAGAAAATTGAGATCAAGTCAAAACTGGGTGGCAATTGCCGGATCCGTGTAGCTGAAAATGTAGTTTTTGCCAATGGGAGTGTCTTAAAGCCAGCTTTCGGAGAAAATCCCAATCCGCTGTTCTATACAGTTAAAGTGAAAGATCCGCTTATTTCACCCGAAGCAAAACTGAATCCGGTCACTCTCAAGCCAACATTCTTATATGATTTTCCAACACAAGCAGGAAAAACATATACAATAGTTGGTAAGAAGATATAAAATGTAAAATAGAATTCAGTTATAAATAATTTTACAGGCTGTCTGGTCACCGGATTTGCAGGAGAATTATCTTTTTGATTGATAATTGTTCTTCTGGTTTTCCACTATAGCAGTTCGCACGACTCTTTTAACTCGAGGCCAAGTTCATAAGCAAACTTACGAATTTCCTCTCTGGCTTTTTCTTTGTCTTTGTCCGACATTTTCCGCCAGGTTTCTATTTTAGCAGTTGGCGACTCCCGCATTGGAACCATTTCAGCCCCTTCAAGCAGGTTTGCGCAATATTCAGCAGCTTCAAGAATATCATTAACAGAATTTTTCGAAGTTTTAAAAGTTTCAATTCCAAATACATCTGGCAATTCATCCAGATTGCCACCAAGGGCTTTTTCCAAAAGAGCGATAGCTTTTTCTGCATGTTTTTCCCTGTTAGGCTGTGCTTTTACAGTAGTATTTAAATCGCGTTTTCTGTAAAAACCGTAGATTGCAGCAATAGATGCAGGATCCCTTATTGTTCCGTCAGGATAAACCAGTCCATGGATATCACTCCAGTATCCGCCGATTATAAGGTTAAATACATACCATCCTACATTATGCTCATCTGCAATCTGGATAGCCATATCATACGGATTGGAACGGCCAATACAGCACAATTCACTGTTGATTAAAGGTTTGTTGTATTTCTTCGCATACCCCTCTGCAATTGAATAACTTTTTTCAACACGGGAACGGGTCTCCAGATAATCGTGAAATGAAATTACGTCGACTAAATCGGAGGTATATTCGCAAAATTTTGAAAGCCAGTGACCTACCGTGACAGCATTTACAGGGTCAATTTTTTTAACGTATGTAATAAAGTGACGGACGAAACCTTCAATTTCATCAATCCGTTTATTCTGTTCTTCCGGTGGTGCCTTCCTGTAATAATCATTCATTTCGGGTTCGTTCATAATATCCCACATTAAGAGGCCTTCTTCATTTTTTAATGCATTGACAATTGCGGTTACATATTTTTCACAACCTCCCATTGCATTCTTTTCTAAAAGTGCAGGGAAAGTCCCGTTAAAAAATATAGGCATGACAGTTACTCCATATTTATTACATGTACGGACATAATTAACCACTCTTTTAATATACTCTTCAGGGTTACTCTCATAGGCCCTTTGACTAAGCCATACGCGAGTACTGTTTAGCTGAAGCCTTTTTATAAATCCCAGATCCCTCTCAAGCGTTTCCTGTTTGGGACTTAATTCGTGGCATACTCCACGGATGAAGCTGTAATCTTTAAGTGGTTCTTTAGCTGTTAAGGAACCTGCCAACAGAAAAATGATTCCAGCAAAAACTAATAATTTCTTTTTCA
>JAHEYW010000080.1 GCA_023251395.1 Bacteroidales bacterium | reverse complement strand
CCGAACGATACTGCAATTATATATGATATTAATTTATTTTTCATGATTGCATAAATTTAGAATGTGAGGGTTAATCCAAAAGTTATGTCTCTTGTAAACGGATAAGAGTTTTCATTTGTAATCTCCGGATCATAATCTTTCATTTTTGCCCAGGTGAGAACGTTAAATCCGTTTGCATAAACCCTAAGCCCGGCAATGTGAAGTTTTGAAGTTAAGCTTTGACTCAGGCTATATCCGATTTCCAAACTTTTAAGCCTCAGATATTGGGAATTTTCCAGCCATGCCTCGCATGTGCTGCTATTTCCATTAAACATAGAACCGATTGATGGGTATTTTCCAGGAATCCAGGGACTGTTTACATCATAAATATCTTCATGATGCCAGCTGTCAAGGAACAATGTCAGAGTGTTACGTCCCCAGGGTAGGCAATCTTTATTATAATAAGTGGTGTTTTTATTGAAGTGGGTTGCTCCCTGAAATAACAGGTTCAGGTCAAAACCATTCCAGCTTACTCCGCCATTCAATGCGAAGTTCCAGTCAGGTGTTGTTCCATATCCGATAGGAATATTATCGAGGCTGGTAATCTGGCCATCATTATTTACATCCTGGTATTTATAGTCACCTGGTAACAAAGTTCTGTTTCCCTGTCCATCCTGTATGGGCGAAGTATTAAGATCGTTCTGATCCTTGAACTGTCCAATGAGGTGATATCCCCAGGTAATGTTGTCATATCGGTTTGTATTGTTATTCCTCCAGTTATCGAATGAGTTACCGTTGGCAATTCTTTCAACCTTAGTCATCATATTACGGGTGTAAGTAACATTAAATGACACGTTATAGTTGAGTCTCCCTATCCTTTTGTTCTGACCAAGTACGACCTCAAAGCCTTCCCTTTGATCTGCATTAAGGTTTTGTTGTGACAAAGATGCTCCAACTGTCCCTGGTATAACGGCAACCGGCGTAGCCAGCAATCCTGTTCTGTTGCGGCGGAAAAAATCCACTGAAAGATTGACTAATCCATTTTTAAGAGACGCGTCAAATCCAACGTTTTTCGTTGATGCTTTATACCATGTAATATCCGGGTTTGGTATTGCCCTGAATCCAAGACCTGAAATAGAGGTGGCATTGAATATATAGCTGTTGGAAGGATAGTTATAGCCCGTAATGAACTGGAAAGAGGAAGCAGCATCATCACCTAAGAGACCCCATGATCCTCTAAGTTTCAAGTTAGTGATCATTGGTAGTGCATTTTTAAAGAAAGTCTCCTCTGACAATCTCCAAGCAAGGTTGGTGTATGGGAAAAATCCCCATCTTTTACCTGCAGGGAATTTTGAAGAACCACCATAGTTAAAACCTGCCTCAAAAAGGTACTTTCCTGCAAAGTCATAATTTAACCTGCCGATCACAGCCTGGTTATCATTTGATGCGATTGTACCTGTACTTGATGTAACAGTCGGATTGGTAAGACCTGCATAAAACTGATCTATATTGATCGCAAACTGCTTTGTTGCCTGTAGGTTATCAGCATTATCATACCTGTCTTCATATACGAGAGAAAGCTTTATATTATGTTTTTCAAGGAAAACCTTCTGGTAGTTGACCTGAAGGTCGAGTGAAGTCCTGAACGATGGTGTATAGTTTCCCGACATCGTTGATGGAGAGTTTTTGGTCATCGTATTGTTGTAAGTGTTTGTTGCTGCATCATATGACCACAATTTAACTGCCTGTGTCCAACTCTTTACAAATGTGGTCAAATAATAGTATCCACCTACTAATTGGGCGCTTAAACCCTTAACAAAAGGCACATTGTAATTTAATGTAAATATGGTGTTTAAGCTGTTTCTATAGGTTTTGGAATATCCGCCAATTGATGCAGTTGTCATTGCCAGAGGATGCAGACCGTCAGTGGTATATCCGAGATAGTCGGGGTTATTATTTGCATAGATCGTGTATATAGGTAACGCATGCATCCATGTGGTTTCCATAACATTCAAGGCAGAGTGTGCAGGAACGTTCCTTTGATCAGTTGAACCCTGAAGGTTCAATTCAGCTGTAAGGTTATCGGAGATTTTACCTGTAACAACCGATTTTATTGTATACGATTTATAATTAAGGTCACCGCTTTTCCATATTCCCATCTCAGCTGAACTTCCAATTGAAGTATAATATTTTACTCTGTCACTGCCCCCTGAAACGGTAAGGTTATATTTCTGGGCATTTGTGTTTTTTCTTGCAACAAGATTATACCAGTCTGTGCTGGGATAGGTACCATCCTTAAATTTTTGAAGGTCATCTTTTGTGTATGTTGGTGCTGTCCCATGGTTTACCTGATTCTGTGTGGTCAGGTATGCCCAGCCCCAGGCGTTATTCACAGTTGGCAGATTGATGAATTTTGATGTTGAGTAAGAGGTGTTAAAAGATATCTTAGGTTTACCTATATCACCCTTTTTTGTGGTTACAAGGACAACACCGTTTGCGGCCTTTACCCCATAAACTGCAGCAGAAGCATCCTTCAATATTGATATCTGGTCAATATCGTTGGGGTTTAATCGTACGAAGTCGTCTCCTGAAGCAACTACACCATCAATAACAATTAACGGGGTACCCATACCACGAATATCATATACAGTTGTAAATGCACCAGGTTCACCTGTCCTCTGAGTAACCCTTAAGCCTGGAAGCTTACCTGCAAGCTGTGTGGCAAGGTTGGTTGTGGAAACAGTCTTGATATCCTGAGAGCTGACTGCAGCAATAGCACCGGTAAGAGAGACTTTCTTGGTTGAACCAAACCCTACAACAATGACCTCATCCAGTCCTCGTGTCTCAGGAGTAAGTGAAACGTTAATCAAAATTTTTCCACCGACGGGTACTTCCTGTGATACATATCCGATAAAGGAAATCACAAGAACAGAATTCTGATCAATTGCAGATGGGAGGGTAAACTTACCTTTGTCATCAGTTATTGTTCCTATGGTTTTACCTTTTACCAGGATATTTACACCTGCCATAGGTTGACCATTTGTGGCATCGTTAACTGTCCCACTCACATTGATCTGTTGTTGAGGTTCGGCAAACGTTGAGACGTTTTTAACCTCAGATTTTTTCGAATCTTCTGCGGAAAATGTTCTTGCCTGAACAGCCAATCCGCAAAAAATTAACAGAACAGCAATTTTCAAAGTCTTTAACAACTTTTGAAAATCATTATCCGGCCGTAGAAGCCAGGAGTAAATGAAAGTTTTTTTCATGCTATTACACTAGTTAAGTTAGTAATGAAAGGGTTAATATTTGATTTTCTTCAAAGATCTTCATTAAACCATACTTGCGCCAGATTGTCCAGAATCTTTCACATGGATAAATCCAATGAAATTTTTCAGAAATATCTCATAAGTTGATCTGAATAAATCCTTCAATAAAGCATTCGTTTTATTTTTGAAGATTTTATAATTTTTAATCATAAATTCAACTTTTTCCTTACAAATCCCCTGATAATTTATACAAGAGTCAGTAATTATATATTTACTTACTCGTGTAAGATATGGCTAAATTATGAAATAATATTCAATAATTATATTATTCACCTGATTATTTTTTAAATAAAACTGAATAAAGTTCTCGATTAAGTAAAATCATCAATATGTTAACAGAACAACTAAATTAAAATCAATTAATTCGAAGGATAAAAAAACTTCAGGCCTTTTATGACCTGAAGGTTTTAAAATAAAAGCGACTTAATCTTTCATGATCAGGTTGTCGTAGCTGAATAATTACATCACTGAGGTATGGTTAAAGATTCTGGATGCTCAACGCTGATTGCTAAAATTATAAATACCCTATACACCATCTTCAGTTTCGCAAAATCAACTTACTATTTCCACTGAAATCATCAAATAATGGCTGCAGAGTCTTAATATCATCATTACCGTTTTGGGCAACCGTAACTGCAAAAATCCTTATATTCTGATTTGATGGTAGTGTCAGTATCTTTGATCCGGCAGGAACAGTGATTGCATATTTGAAAATATAGCTGTATTTATATGCCTCATTTGCAGCAGGATAAGCATTATGCCTGTGAGAAGCAAACCAGGCTATGTTATCTCCCTTTGAAAATGCATTCTCTATACCTGTAACTGTTTCCCTGTCAAGCCCAAATACCCTGTTATAGAATTGACCTACATACCCGTTGGCTGACTGGATATTGAGCTTGTATGATACACCATCAACCATGAAGTCAGCCAGTACATCATCAGAGGAAGCTGCCAGCAAGTAGATCTTGTTATAGTTTCCGGATGGAAGATCTATCTTTTGATTTCTGCAGGTAACAACATTATTTTTCCTGTCTTCCCTGCTGCCCATCCTGAATCTTATATCCTCGCTTACAATAATATCAGGAACAAGCTCTGCCGGTAAACCATAAATATTCCTTCCCCTCGCGTCAATATCTGACATGTTATCATCGAAACTCATTACATCTCCATTGAAGGGAATATCAACAGTAACCTGAGATGGTTTTGTCATCAGGCTGGAAGGATTTTGTAACCTTACAGCAAAACTTTTAATTGTATAATGTGACAGATCAAACATCAATTTCCCATCTTTTATTGTTGCTTCACCTGTTTTCTGTTCCTGTCCATTGACCTCATACGCTTCTGTAATTTTCCCCGGAAGGCTGACGACTATTCCTTTGTTATCGAGTCCGGAAAGCTCATTAATGCGAATAATATAAAATCCTTCACCCTGTTCCATTTTCTTAAATGCCATGACTCCGGCTGCCGGTGAATTGATCTTAATAAGTGATATTTCCTTTCCCATCTGTCCTGGATGGACCGGTGACTCGATAGCAATCAAAGGTTTGTTAAAGAACATTCCCTGCTGAGGGGACTGTCCTTTCCAGTCTCCTGAATGGCTGAAGATCCCATATCTGATATCATGAATTCCCCAGTCCTGGGAATTCTGATGATAAAAATCACTTGAAAATGAATGTGAATAAGGTGTATATAAAAGTGTCAGCCTGACAGTATTATCATTAGGCTTATCAGAACCATATTTACAGTCCTCAAGTATTGTTACGCCATTAGAACCAGATTTATCAGTCAGATCAAACCATTGATGTGATGGGACCTCAAACTGATTTTCCTTATTATTAGATCGTTGGATCGTTCCAACCCCAAGATTGTATGTAGCTTTTTCATTGCTGACACTCAAAGGGAACGCAGCTTTAAGAGATACCTCTTTTGATTGCCAGTCTACCTTATTTGCAATTTCAATTCTTCTGCCAGCATCTCCACATGTAAGACTTATCAGCTGGGTAATTTCAGAATTCCTTCCCTTCCGCTTTACTTCTATGGCAACTCTTACGGGACCTTTTTCTACAATTTTCACAACTGCTTCTTTATCCATAAAATCAATTGGCGGCTTCTGACGGTCTTTCCAGTCCATGTTCCAGGCTGGCCACTGCTGCGGTTTTTCTTCCTGAAATTCAAGATCAGCTGGTTTAGACAATAGTTCTTTTTTAAGTATCTTATCATAGATACCTGAAATATTACCATTCTGAGCGATTGTAACTTTATAATATTTGTTTTCAATAGTGTTATCAATCGCCTTAAGTTCATTTGATGCAGAAAGTTTGCCATCAGATTCCCTTACATCGAATACTGAGATTCCTGCTGATAAAGATTTCACCAGGAATAAAACCTTTAGTTTCTTGCCATTTTGCTGAATTACCTGTGAGGGGACCTCTTTCCCGGTTTTATCAAATACCCTGATCCCTGAAGGCAATGCAGGGTATTCCATCTCAATACAGGCAACATCTTCCCTGTCGCTTGCAACCGGATTGAAAACAATAACTGCCCTTCCTATTACCCGTGTGTCAAGTCCTCCTGAGATTGCTCCTAGTGAATTTTTAAGTACTTCTGCAAATCCGTTCGCTGCTATAAACTCATCATTCCATGCATACTCGTAAGCTTTTGGGGTACTGGTTCCGGGAAGGATATCATGAAACTGGCTTCCTAAAACCAATTCCCAGGAGTTATTCATCTTCTGAAGCGGATATTCAGCTCCGCCAAGCCAATCAGCTGCAGATGCTGCTATTTCAGCGGATTGTGCCAGAAGCTCATTTTTCCTGTTGGCACGTTTCATATAGGATTCCGAAGTAAGCGATCCTGCACTATGCTCAATTAATAATAATTCACCTGAATAGGCAGGAAGTTTCGCACGTATTTCAGGTGTGATATCCTTATACATCTGATCAGAAGATGTAAGAACTACTTTAAATTTACTGTCGCTATTTCTTAAGCTTCCCACAGCATTGAAGACATCTCTATCCCTTGGTCCGCCACCCTGGTCGCCAACTCCATAATACCTGTAATCAAACGCCAGTCCTGTCTTTTTTGCATCCGCGTCAATTTTTGATGCCCAGGCACTATCCAGATCAAGTCTTGGTACAATTCTTCCGGTGTAATCTGTGGCATTAAGAGCAGCAATAACTCCTTTGCCATCAGGTCCATTCCATACCCCGACATTAAATGGGACCCCTACCGCTGCCCTCCATGTAAGTTTCTGGGTTGAAAAGCCAAGTAGCCCGCAATGGTTCCAGATAGTAGGCATACTTGCAAGAAAACCGAAGCAATCAGGAAGCATATAATCTTTACTTTCAACTCCGAATTCCTTCCTGAAAAAGTTATTTCCATATAGCACTTGTCTTATAACTGACTCCGAAGAGGATACATTCACCTCCCCTTCATCGACTGAAGAACCTGAAACAAACCATCGTCCATCCTTTATATATTGTGCTACTTTTTTAAAAGATTCAGGATAGTATTCCTTCATCATATGGTATCTTCTTGAACCGGTGAAATTGAAAACGTAATCAGGGTATTTTTCAAAAAGCCGGAAGTTCTCGTTCATGGTGTTTTTAATATACTCATTTATAACTGTTGGATAATCCCATATCCACTCTGTATCAAGATGAGCATATCCGACTGTATATAATACCTTGTCCTTTGAAATATCATACTTGCTTCTCTTTATCAATGGCTGGGAGAAAAGCATCACCGGGCAGGTCAATGCCAAAATCAATAGCTGGTATTTATTTTTCATGGTCGACAATCTTTATGGTTGGAATAATTTCTTTCTGAATCTCAATATTTGCTTCGGGATACTTACTTGCCAGTTGAACTTCTTCCCTGTTTGAAGTATTCGTTAAAGAATAATAACTGATATTTCAGGGAATTTTGCCAGTAATCCCAGGTATGTCTTCCTGGCCTTTCAATATAGTCATGTGGAATTTTGTACTCAATCATTTTATTGTGCAGGTTACGGTTTACTGTATAGAAAAAATCATCAACCCCGCAATCAAAAATAAGCTTCAAAGGTTTTCCCTTTATAGAATCGAGCAGATTTATCACGACATTTCTGTTCCAGTTTTCCGGAAACCTGGAATATTCTCCAAGTCTCAATTTAATATCCCAGTTATCAGGGAAGGGGCGAAAATCGACCCCACCACTCATACTGCCGGCAGCGCCCCATATGTCGGGATGTCTGAAGGAAAGATAGAAGGCACCATGTCCTCCCATGCTGAGCCCTGTTATTGCCCTGCCTGCCCTTGTCTTCATGGTACTATAGTTTTCATCGATATATTTAACAAGTTCTTTTGCCACGTAGCTTTCATACTTCATTGAGGAATCGACCGGGCTGTCAAAGTACCAGCTAGTCTTTCCACCATCAGGACATACAACAATAATATCATAAAAATCAGCATATTTCCTAAGTTCAGGAACTCTGGTTATCCAGTCTGTTTGATTCCCGCCTGCTCCGTGGAGAAGATAGAGAACAGGAAAATTCTTATTCTTTGAATAGGTATCAGGTGTCAGAACAATGTTCCTGATGTTCTTCTTCATTGAGACGCTCATAACTAAAACAGTATCAACCTTTGAAGCGAATACCTGGATCGTCAGGAAGAAAAGCAATATTTGTGAAATAATCTTTTTCATTAGCCAGCCATTTTAATTCATCAAATTCATTTTAATCAAAAGTAAAAAAAAACGACGAGTGCCATAATAACTACTGTAATTAAAAATCTTGAATCAGAGCCCATCCATAAGTTTATTGCATTACAATTAACTGTTTGGCTGAAATTTATAATGATTCAGAATTTTCCTACATTTATTAATTCATTTGTACGATCTCAAATTATCCTATAAAAAGTTTAATCAGAACGGAAAGGGTGTAATCGAGGATATGAGGTTGATTATGTAATTGAAAAAATCAAAAAATGAAAAAATCATTATTCGCATTCTTATTATGTACTTTCGGTATCGTATACGGGCAATCAGTCATTAATGTCAGATACAACCTGCTGATTGGAACTTATACTACACCCACAAGCAAGGATGGTATATGGGTATATGAATTCAACACCCTGACGGGAGATTTCATATACAGATCAAAAACAAAAGATATTGAGAGTCCTTCCTACCTCGATATTTCGAAAGATGGCAGGTTTGTTTATTCAGTAAATGAAGTAAAAACAGGTGGTGTAAGTTCATTTACATTCAATTCCTTAAAAGGTGAGCTGACATTCATTAACAGGGTCAGTTCCGGTGGAGATGGACCATGTTATGTGACAGTTGATGATAAAAACAAGTTCGTATTTGCAGGTAATTACGGGAGCGGCAGTCTTTGTGCAATACCTCTTAAGCAAGATGGATCGCTTGGAAATGAAATTCAGATCATAAAACAGGAAGAAAGCAGTATTGATAAGGAAATACATTCCGGATCTCATGTCCATTCAACTGTCCTTTCACCTGATAATCGTTTTCTTTTTACTCCAAACCTGGGAACCGATAGAATATATATTTATTCCTTCGATAATAAGAAACCAAAAGAGCCACTGTCCCCTTTCAACCCTTCATTTATATCAGTAAAACCGGGAAGCGGACCAAGGCATTTTACGTTTCATCCTGAAGGGAAATATGCTTACCTGATCCAGGAGAAAGGATGCGCTATAACCGTCTTCGGGTACATTGATGGAAAATTAACTGAGATCCAATCTGTTACAATGCTATCCCCGGATTATACCGGTAAGGTTGGTGCTGCAGACATTCATATTTCTTCTGACGGTATGTTTCTTTACGGCTCAAACAGAGGAGACGCAAACGAGATTGTTATTTATTCTATCGGGCCGGATGGGAGGCTAACTTATACCGGAAGACAGCCGGCACTTGGTAAAACGCCGAGAAACTTCATTATTTCTCCCTCAGGAACTTTCCTTTTAGTTGCAAATCAGGGAAGTAATGAGGTAGTCATCTTCAAACGTGATGTAAAATCCGGTTTCCTCACTCCTACTGACAAGAGAATTAAAGTTGAGAGACCTGTGTGTCTTAAATTTGTTCCAATGTAATATATGTACCGCAGGATATTTAAGTAAAAATGACCTTAAATAAAATACATAATAGATGTAACCATGTACAATCTGAATAATAGTAAATCAGGCGATAACAGACGTAAATTTCTGAAAAAGGCAGCAATCGGAGGAATTTCTGTAGCGGGACTTAATGGATTGCCCGTTGCGGATACAATTGCACAAACCACTTCAAAAGTAAACAGGTTGTCTGCACCCGCGGATCTTAAGATTACTGACCTGAGGGTTGCAGTCATCGGAGATGGTGGACGCAAGGCAATTATCAGGATTGATACGAACCAGGACATCTACGGCCTGGGGGAGGTACGCGATGGTGCCGACGAATTGTATGCTCTTATGCTTAAGAGCCGGATTCTTGGATTGAATCCATGCAATGTGGAAATGATTTTCCGGATAATAAAGCAATTTGGTAATCATGGAAGACAAGCTGGTGGAGTCTGTGGAGTTGAAATGGCACTATGGGATCTGGCTGGCAAAGCTTATAATGTACCAGTCTGGCAGCTACTTGGTGGCAAGTATCGTGACAAGATCAGACTATATGCCGATACACCTGGAGCAAATAATCCAGTCACTTTTGCGGAAACAATGCGGAAAAGAATTGACGATCAGGGCTTTACATGGTTGAAGATGGATCTGGGGATCCACGTGGTCGCTAATATTCCAGGATCACTTGTCAATACGAAATTCTGGAACGGGGCAACAGGACAATATGATCTGAGAGATTATATGGGTTATGGTAACAGGCTGCATCCATTTACGCAGGTTCAGATAACCGAAAAGGGTCTTGATGGCCTTGCAGTATATGTTGAGAAAGTAAGGAATGCTGTGGGTTATGATATCCCGCTATGTGCTGACCATTTTGGCCATTTCGACATAAATAACTCAATAAGATTTGCCAGAAAAATGGAAAAATACAGGCTCGCATGGTTGGAGGATATGGTCCCGTGGTTCATTACCGATCAGTTAAAGACTCTTACAGAAGCTATTGAGACCCCTACATGCACCGGGGAAGATATATATATGCTCAAAGGAGGATTCAAGTCGTTGCTGGATCAAAGAGCGGTTGACATAATACATCCCGACCTGGCTTCAGCTGGAGGAATTCTTGAAACAAAAAAGATTGGCGACTATGCAGAAGAATGTGGCATTCCCATGGCAATGCATATGGCCGGTTCGCCTGTTTGCTTCATGGCAAATGTTCATTGTGCAGCTGCAACTGAGAACTTTCTTGCACTGGAACATCATTCAGTGGATTCAAATTGGTGGATTAACCTTGTAAAAATGACAGGAAATGAACCAATGGTAACAAAAGGTTTTGCAAATGTCCCGCTTGAGGCTCCTGGTCTTGGAATTGAACTGAATGAGGAGGAAGTCAAGAAGCATCTGTTGCCTTCTGCAAAGGGATATTTTGATCCGACGCCACAATGGAATGAAAAACGTTCACACGATAGGATATGGAGCTAGATTGGGAAAACCGGTTTCTTTCAGTGTTCAATTGTTAAGGGCTAATTATAAAGCCAATATGTTTTTCTTACTTTTATAAATTAAATCTTCATCATAAACAGACATTTGTTATGTCAAAGAAAATAATAACCTTCGGGGAGATAATGTTGCGGCTGGCAACACCTGAACATCAGCGCTTTACCCAGGCAACTTCATTAAATGCCTCTTTTGGCGGAGGAGAGGCAAATGTTGCTGTGTCCCTTGCAAATTTCGGTCTGCACTCCGAATTTGTTACTCGGCTTCCGGAAAATGATCTTGGAATGTCTGCCATTATGGATCTTAAAAAGCATAGTGTAGGAACAAACTATATCGTAAGAGGAGGCGACAGAATAGGGATTTACTTTCTTGAAACCGGTGCAGTTTCAAGACCAAGCAAGGTGATATATGACAGGGCAAATTCAGCCATTGCTGAGATTAGGTCAGGAATGATAGACTGGGAAAATGTATTTGAGAATGCCTCATGGTTCCATTGGTCTGGAATTACGCCGGCTATTTCTGAAAGTGCAGCTTTAGTATGCAAGGAGGCAATATCCGTAGCCAGAAATAAAGGCGTAACAGTTTCCTGTGACCTCAATTTCAGGAAGAACCTCTGGAAATGGGGAAAGAGCGCCAGAGAAGTAATGCCTGATCTGGTAGATGGCTGTGATATTATTCTTGGAAATGAGGAGGATGCGGAAAAAGTATTTGGGATAAAACCGGAGAATACAGAAGTCTCCCATGGAGAAGTATCAGGAAGGGAATTTGAGTCGGTCTGCAGGAAAATGAAAGCGATTTTCCCGAATGCAAATAAAGTTGTCATAACTCTCCGCGGGTCAGTCAATGCTGATCATAACTCATGGTCGGGTGTCCTTTATGATGGAAGAGTATTATATGAAGCACCTGTCTACCAGATTACAGATATTGTGGACCGGGTAGGTGGTGGAGATTCATTCATGGGTGGACTTATTTATGGCTTGCTAAAATTTAAGGATGATGACCAGAAGGCTCTTAACTTTGCTGTTGCTGCTTCTTGTCTTAAACACACTATACATGGAGATTTTAACCTTGTTTCTGTTCAGGAGGTAGAACAACTTATGAAAGGGGACAGTTCAGGAAGGGTAATAAGGTAGTCAAAGTATCAATAACATGAAGAAATCAATAATAAAAGTAAAGAAGAGCTGATTAA
>JAHEYW010000079.1 GCA_023251395.1 Bacteroidales bacterium | reverse complement strand
ATGTTACAGCTGCTCCTGCAGATAAACCGGATGTAAGGAAAAGTGGTCCAAGTATAGAGGTGTTCCACAGAGGTCTCGCATTGAACGCAGATAACAGGATTCCTGTGTAAATACCAAGTATTATGCCATAAATAAGCATCACCCATGCAAGTAGTTTTTTAAATTTATTAAAAAAATCTTCCAGCATGATGAGCCATTTGAATTTCCAGTTCCAGCGAGGGAATATATCCCTGATATGAAGTGCACTCCAGACAAATGAGACAGGGGTTATAACCATCAGGGTCCATGCTCCCCATGACATTGGTGACTGCAACCTGATATTGGTATAAAGCTGCCAGAAGTAGAGCTTATGTCTCAGGTCAGCAAAAAGGGCTACCAGACCAATTACAAGAAGTACAGGAGCCAGAAATGGTGTTATCCTTACGGCAGTCCGGTAATCATTTTCTCTCCCCCTGATGTAATACACTGCAGCAATACATAGAATACCTGCAGCCATCCCTCCAAGAAAAAGGTAGAGTGGTATTTCCCAGTGCCATATATTCAACTGAGGATCAATAAAATGATTCATCCTTCCGCTTACAATCAATTCTTCTTCCATATTCGATTATTTCTTTTACATGGTTAGATAAGAAAATAGAGCTGAGGTTTTGTTCCTGCTTCCGGTATAAGAGTCTTGTACTTTCTTTTCTTTAGTACTGTGGAAACCTTACTGTTAGGATCATCGAGATCTCCGAAGTAAATGCATTTAGTAGGGCAAACAGCAGCACAGGATGGTTCCATCCCTGTTTTAATCCTGTGAATGCAGAATGTACATTTGTCGACATATCCATTAGGATGAGGATAGCGTGCATCATAAGGACATGAAGCAATACAGGCACCGCAACCAATACACTTGTTTTTCTCTACAAGCACAATACCACCTTCAGCAAAATGGCTCGCACCAGTCGGACAACAGCGAACACAAGGTGCATTTACACAATGGTTACATCTTTCCGACCTTATTTCAATTTCAAGTTGCGGGTAGGTTCCGTTCATCACTTCTACCACCCAGTCGCGGCAGAACCCGATCGGCACATTATTCTCAGTCTGGCAGGCTACAACGCAATCGCTGCAACCAACGCATTTCTTCGTATCAACAGCCATAGCATATCTCATGATGCAACCTCCGATTCTGCTTTTTTAGTTACAAATGTCACAAAATTGCCCCTCATTCCTGTTCCTCCCATTATCGGATCAGTCAGAACCTTCGTCATCAGCTGCGAATCACTTGCACCTTTCCCAAAACACCGTTTCATGCCCTTCTGTCCATGGCCAAAGCCGTGTACCATGTAGATAGAGTCCCATCGTATCCGCTCTGTAATTCTTACTCTTATTGGGAAATCAGAGGTTACACCATCCTGATTTTTTAACCAGATATACTGTCCGTTCTGCAAGCCCCATTCCCTTGAAACTTTAGGGTTTACCCAGAGAGCATTTTCCTTCATAAGATCTGTCAGGTTTGGATTATTTGCTGTTCTTCCAAAGGTATGCATCGGAGCTCGCCCATATATCAACCGGTAGAAACCTTCAGGTGGTTCTTCATGAGGTAAATATTTTGGAAGTGGATCAAATCCTGCCTGTTCAAAATATTTTGAGTATAATTCTATTTTGCCAGAATCAGTGGGAAAGGACACCTTTTCATCTTCACCAAAATAAAGGTCGTCGCCATCTCTCTCTCTGGTTTTCATTCCAATCCTCTGCATCTCTTCCAGTGATGAACCAACTTGTTTTAATTGCCAGTCAAGCAGTTCCTCCTGCTTTTCAAACGGAAAATATTTTTCCAGTCCCATCTTAAGAGCAAGACCCCTTGCAATATTATATGCTGACCTGGTATTGTTTTTTGGTTCAGCTGCAGGCATTCTGAGAGCAATTGCAGGTTTACGATGCGGGCTTACCCTTAGCATATCATATCTTTCCAGATATGTACACTCTGGCAAAATAACATCAGCCCAACCAGTAATTTCCATTGGCATTGTATCAACTGCAACAAGAAGTTCAAGATTCTGAATGGCTTTGAGTGTGTTTGCCTGATTTGGAATTGAAGAAATTATGTTTGTACCATTTACAATCCAACCTTTAATTTCAAATCCTGGTTTGTTATCCGGTATGGTCGCATCAATAATTGCATTTGAGACGGGAGAACTGGCAAGCGGATACCTCCCTGGAAAAGCATCAGTCCAGGATTTTTTTGGTTCAGGGAACACTGGTAACTTATAAGTTGGAAGATCGAATTTTGCCGGACGATAAAACCCGCCTCTTCTTCCCCAGGAACCGAGCAGGGCATTAAGAATAGCAATAGCTCTTTCTCTTTGAGTATCATCACCATACCAGGTTACATGACGGCCGGGGTGAACAATAACAGCTGGTGCTGCATTAGCCATTTCTTTTGCTGTCTTCCTTATCAGATCAGGTTTGATTGTAGTTATTCCATAAGCCCATTCAGGAGTGAAATCCTTTACATGTTCCTTTAGTTTATCCAACCCGGAACAATATTGTTCAACATACATCTTATCGTAGTAATTGTTATAAATAATTTCATGCATCCATGCAAGAAGTAGTGCCAGATCAGTTGAAGGTTTAATAGGTAACCAGTATTTTGATTTGCCAGCGGCAGTCGAGAATCTTGGATCAACAGTAATTATTGATACTCCCTTGTCGATTGCATCTGACATTTCCTGTATCTGTCCATTATGCATGTTCTCTCCGATATGAGATCCGATAAGAACAAGGCATTTTGTGTCCCTGATATCTGTTATTTCAGGAGAGTACACCTCTTCCCCGAATGTAGCCATAAATGCTTCATCCCTTGGTCCCCTGCACTGTGCATACGATGGTTCAGCTATAATGGATGAACCGAATGCTTTCAGAAGTGTGGTAAAATATGTACTTCCTGAACCGTGTGTAAACAGTGCAATACTTTCAGGTCCGTATTTAGATGATATCGCTTTCATCTTCTCTGCTACATATCCTAATGCCTCATCCCAGGAAGCTTCCCTGAAAACCTGTTTTCCCCTGTCACTTGTCCTGATAAGTGGAGTCTTTAGCCTCTCCTCATCATAATACATACCTACTCCTCCAGTTCCTCTCGGACATAAGCGTCCGTTACAATGCTGGTCCTCATCATTTCCGATGATCTTCCATATCTGTCCCTCGGAAGTCTTATAAACCCAACCGGCACATTTCCAGAAACATACTTCGCAATAGGTAGGGGTTCGTTTGAGATCTACTTTCAGTCTTTTCACTTCTTCGGGAGAGGAGAGAAAGTTAAGAGCCCCATAAGCGCCAGAACTTAGTGCAACAGCACCGGCACCCATAAATGATAATTTGATAAACTGCCTTCTGTTAGCCATGATCAAATATTAAATACAATACAAAATAATGAAAAAAAATCTTTATTGTATGCAGGTATTTAGATAACTAAATGTATCAATAATGGACATCCTGAATCCGCTACTGTTAACAAATTAACAAACAATAGATTGTACACTATTTAGAATGAATATAAATTACATAACAGCCGATGAAATCAGAGAAATTTGTCTGCAACTGCCTCAAAGCAAATTATCAGCGGCCTAAAATCAAGCATCTTGCTACACTCTCAGGTTGTATTAATATTATATATATATATATATCTATATATTTATATTTTTTAATTTTTTTTGCGGCAGTTTAGTCAATCAATTTTGTTTAATAATGAAAGCGAAAGAATCATCCTTCAATCTGAGAAGCTTTACCAGCTTTTCCCTCGTTATATCGACAATAATAATGTCATGGTCAGGATTTATCCTATATGTTGCTCCTCCCGGAAGAATAGCAAACTGGGGCTCATGGCAGTTGATGCTGTTTACTAAATCGGAATGGCAGGCTCTTCATACAATTTTTTCATACCTGTTTTTTATTCTCGCTATCATTCATTTGTTCTTTGTGAACTGGAGGACATTTATTACTTATATTAAAAGTAAGATCAAATCAGGTCTTAATAAGAAATGGGAATTAATCGGGTCTCTTATCCTCTCCGGCTTTATTTTTATCGGTACTCTGAGAGCCTGGATCCCCTTTGGACCGGTAATGACATTTGGAGAAAAGGTGAAGGGAAACTGGGAGAAAACCTATTCCGGTGCACCTGTTGCCCATACTGAAGAAAATACAATGGAGAAGATAGCTTCCAGTTTCAAGGCTACTAATGAGGAAGTAATTTCCACCCTGGCCACCAACAATATCAAGGTGAGGAGTATGGACCTGACTTTAAAGACAGTGGCTTCAGAGAATAACACTGTACCATCAAAAATCTATGAGATAATAACATCTAAATACGGAGGTCTGGCAAATGAGGTCTCTAATGAACCTCCGGCTGGAACCGGAAAACTCACGTTGAAACAAGTTGCAGAAAAATCAGGTACAGAGGTTTCCTTTTTGATTGGTCTCCTGAAGAAAAAAGGAATAGATGCGAGTGAAGTAACAACTTTGCGGGAAATCGCTGAAAAACTTGGCACGAACCCCAGAGATATATATAGCATGCTAATCGCAAAATAAAAACCTGAGGCGAATATTTACAATTTTAAATTCAGAAATAAGCCAGTAGCATTTGTATCATCATTTTTAATTCCTGAAACATGACATTATTCTGGTTTAAAGCATTTCTCTTTACTATTTTTGCCGAAATATTTACATACGTTGTAGTGTTACAGCTTATTCAGATTTAAAATTATTTATCCGTAAAACCATGTCAGATCTTGAAAAATATTTTGAGCCATTCAGGAAAAATATTACAGGCATAGACGCTGATATTGAAACACCATACGGAATAAAAAGACTCGTATATGCAGACTGGATTGCAAGCGGAAGATTGTATAAACCTATTGAGAAGAGAATTTCCGAAGAAATAGGCCCTTTTGTAGGAAATACTCATTCCGAGTCCTCTACCACAGGTCAGGCGATGACAAGAGCTTATCATCTTGCTCAAAAGATCGTCAAGAATCATGTCAATGCCGATGAAAATGATGTGCTGATTTTTACAGGTACAGGGATGACTTCAGCAATAGCAAAGCTGCAGAGGATACTAGGACTTAAGGTGCCGGAGCAGGCAGTTAACTTTTGTGCCTATACTCATGGTGAATTCGGCAAATGCAAGGATATCCCCAATAACAATAAACCGGTCGTATTTGTAACACACACAGAACATCATTCAAATCACACCTCCTGGTTTGAAACTCTTGCTGAGGTGGTTGTGCTTGAACCTTCCCCAGATCTAAAAGTCAGTCCCGATTCCCTGAGAAAAGAAATAATAAAATATAAAAACCGCCCTTTGCTCATCGGATCATTTTCAGCCTGTTCGAATGTCACTGGATATATGCCTGATTATTATGAACTTGCAGAAATAATGCATCAATATAATGGATATTGTTTTGTCGACTTTGCAGCCTCAGCTCCTTATGTAGACATCAATATGCATCCTGCAGATAAAAAGAAATCGCTCGATGCGATATTTTTCTCCCCGCATAAATTCCTTGGCGGGCCTGGTAGTGCAGGTGTATTGGTCTTCAGTAAACAATTATATAAAAACAATACTCCTGATACTCCCGGAGGAGGTACTGTCAAATGGACAAACCGCTGGGGTGGCTATAGCTATATTACTGATATTGAAGTTAAAGAAGATGGAGGTACTCCTGGTTTTCTCCAGGGAATCAAAGCCGCACTTGCAATTACCCTGAAAGAAAAAATGGGTATTGAGATGATCCGGCAACGGGAAAAAGAGCTTTGCGGAATCACTTTCAGGAATCTTTCTAAAATTAAAGGTGTGCATATTCTTGCGGCTGATATTAAAGAAAGGCTAGGTGTGTTTTCGTTCTATATTGATAATCTTCATCATAATCTTGTTACGAGGATTTTAAACGACAGATTCGGGATACAGGTCAGGGGAGGTTGTTCCTGTGCAGGAACTTACGGTCACTTCCTCCTGGATGTCGATTTCAAGCACTCCAAAGAAATAACCGATAAAATTGATGCCGGCGATCTCTCTCTGAAACCAGGCTGGGTAAGGCTATCCCTGCATCCAACAATGACACTTGATGAACTGATTTTCATACTTGAAGCAATTAAGCAGACTGTAGAAAATGGAGCCATATGGACGGAAGATTATGTTTATGATAAAACAACAAATGAATTTTACCATAAATCGTTTCCCGGGAATAACACTTCCAGATATTTAAACTGGTTCTCCCTCACCTGAACTTTTTATAGTATAAGCTGTTATATTGCTAACACTGATTTTAATTAAAATGTTAAAAACTGATTTCAGGAGTAGAAAATCATTACAGATAGGGAATTGTATTTCATTGTGTTCCGGGCAATACAAGAAGATCAGCGAGCCCTCAAACGACTAAAACCGGATATCGATTAATATTTTAATATATCATTAAAAAATAAGTAAAATGGAAATAACTTTTGATGGGGGGAAAGTGATAACCGCTCATATCGATGGACACACAATTAAAACAGATCAGCCTCTGGATAATGGAGGTGGCAATACGGCACCAGCACCTTTTGATTTATTCCTGGCTTCTATAGGCACCTGTGCAGGTATATATGTCAAATCGTTTTGTGACAGAAGGCAGATCTCAACCGAAGGGATTAAAATTATCCAGACTTTGGAATATGGTGAAGATCAGAAAGTCCCTGCATCAATTAACCTTGACATTCAGCTGCCTGCAGGTTTTCCTGAGAAATACAAAGATGCTGTTATTAATGCAGCTGATCTATGCCTGGTCAAGAAAACTATTGCAAAACAACCAAAATTCAGTATAATAACAACTCAAAAACAGTAATATGAAAATTGCAGTCCCGGTAACAGCAAATAATATGATAGATGGTCATTTTGGCCATTGCGATTCATTCAATGTATTTACAGTCACAGAGAATAACAAAATTGCAGACATTAAAAACTTAAAATCACCAGAAGGATGTGGTTGTAAATCAAAAATCGCAGGTGATCTTGCAGCACAGGGCGTGACTGTTTTGCTTGCCGGTGGAATAGGTGGAGGAGCAATTAATGTTCTTAATAACAATGGAATAGAAGTAATACGGGGATGTTCAGGAAATTCTGAAGAAGTTGTAAATCTGTTCATCGCCGGACTTGTCAAAGACAGTGGAAGCAGTTGCCAGCAGCATGAGCATCATCACCATGAGGAACACAAAACAGATCATGGTCATACCTGTGGGCACCATAATTAGCCGGTCAGGCAAAGAAGTCTTTAAAATACAATACTCCGGAATTAAATACCGGAGTTTTTTTGTTTTTCTACCAGGATAAAAAGAGTAATTTAAACGCGCCGAAATTTTATATCTGATGGAAACAATTACCCACAAACCACTGCATTCGATCTGGCTTAAAGCTTCAGTGGTTGGTAGTATCTGGGCATCGATCGAAATAATACTGGGGAGCTTCCTTCATAATATGAGACTGCCTATGTCGGGCATGTTCCTCTCTTTTATTGCTGTCTGGCTACTGATCGCCTTCTTACAGATATGGAAAGAAAACGGACTCATATGGAGGGCGGGTTTAATATGTGCACTGATGAAATCGATCTCTCCCAGTGCAATAATATTTGGTCCAATGATAGGTATTTTGTCAGAAGCCTTACTTCTGGAATTATTGATATTTCTTTTTGGTAAAAATCTGATCGCATATTCTCTGGGTGGAGCTTTTGCTGTTCTAAGTACACTCATGCAAAAACTTTTAAATTTTCTCGTATTATATGGATTCGACTTTATCAAAATACTTGAAGGTCTTTATAAATTTGCTGTTAAACAGATTAATATAGAACAGCTAAGTCCTGTATGGCTTGTAGCTGTTGTAACTGGCATATACATTCTTACCGGGATCAGCGGTGCGATTATAGGTTATATAATGGGATCCAGGTACAGGAAAAAGAATAATACTAACCTGGACATTCAGGAAATATCTCTTCAGTCTGACAAAGTCCTTTTTTCGCAGTCTAAAGGCCAGAATTATTCATTGATCCTTATGATTGTTAATATAATCTCCGTAATTCTGATTCTCATACTTATTAATTCAGAACTAAATGTAATTACTGTATTGGCCTTCGTGACCTATCTGATTTTCTGCATTTTCGCTTACAGAAATTCAATGAGAAGATTCAGGAAGGTTTCCTTCTGGGCAAGTTTCCTGATAATAACGTTTACGGCTTCTTTTCTATGGAGCGGATTCAGTGAAGGAACTATTTTTAGTTATGACGGACTCATGGTTGGATTGAAAATGAATGCAAGAGCAATAATAATGATCCTTGGTTTCGCCGCAATCAGTGTTGAATTGAGAAACCCTGTAATAAAATCACTGTTATATCACCAGGGATTTGCAAGTCTCTACCAATCCATGAACCTTGCATTTTCAGCACTTCCATTTCTTATATCCGATTCTTCCGCAGTATCAAATAGAAAAAAGATACCGGGGATTTCTTTCAGAAAACTATTTGGACAGGCAGAAACTCTTTTAACATTATTTGAGAAAGATCATCTTAGAAGACCACAAATCATAATGATCACCGGTGAGGTTCATGAAGGTAAAACCACCTTTGCCCATTCGGTTATAAATCTTTTGTTAAAAGAAAAAATAAAAGTCTCAGGCTTTCTTGCTATTGCAATAAATGAAAATGGAGAAAGGAAAGGGTTCAATCTTTATGATATTGAAAAAGGAGAATCTTCAAATCTGTGCACAGTAGTAAAAACTGAAAATGGTGTACAGACAGGTAAATATTACTTTAATGAAGAGGCCATAAAGAAGGGTAGTGCCATTCTTGATCCTGGAAACCTTTCTGGCACTCAACTGGTGGTTATTGATGAAATCGGCCCGCTTGAGCTGAAAGGCCAGGGCTGGAGCAATGCGATTGATAATCTGACAAGGAACATGACTACTCCTCAGCTCTGGATTGTCCGGAATGGCATAATAGAGAAAATCACCAGGAGATGGAATACCGGCAATATTTATGTATTCAACATTTCCGGAACAAGACCGGAAGATGTCACAAAGAAAATCAGGGAAGTTATTTCCCTGAATCAGAAATAAGATAACTTAACGGTTACCGAATCGTCAATATCGCAGGAAGTCATAATCTTCATAACTTCCATAATTTTGCCTGCCGCCATCCGCCTCCCGCCTGTCGCCTGACGCCCTATTCCTTCTTTCTTGTACTGAAGCCAAATGGAAAATACAACGGACAAAAGCTTACTAAACTTGTCAGTAAAAATACTACACCCAGAACCAGAAGGACAATCCCTAATGTACCTGGTACTACATCTGTGAAATACAGAACTGCAAAAAGGACTGCAACCAGTATCCTGATTACTCTGTCGGTTGTTCCAAGATTCTTTTTCATTGAATTTAAATTTTAGTTACTAATATAATAATTTCAGCTTAATTCCTTAGCAATCGCCATTGCTGCAATTGTTCCGTCAGCTACTGCTGTTGTTATCTGACGATATTTCTTACTTGTAACATCCCCAACAGCAAAGATATCTGGAAGATTTGTCTGCATATCTTCATTGGTCCTTATATAACTCCACCGATCCAGTTCCAGTTTATCTCTAAACAGACCAATGTTTGGTTTCATTCCGATGAAGATAAATATGCCATCGCTAACCAGCCTTTCTCTTTTCTTATTTATAAGATTTTCAAATTCAGTCACCATCTTATCTCCTTCCCTGATATACGCTCTTGGTTCGCTGTTATAAATAACTTTCACTTTAGAATTTGAGAGGATCTTTTCCTGTGCTTTCTTATTGGCTGTGAATTTATCAAGCTGATGAACCATTGTAATTTTGCTGGCAAAACGACTGATATAGTCTGCTTCCTCAACTGCTGAATTCCCCCCTCCTATCACAATAACTTCCTTATTATCGTAGTATTTTGCATCACAAGTTGCACAATATGAGATACCCTTCCCCTTGAGTTCCCTTTCACCAGAAGCGCCCGTGGTATTTGGCGTTGTTCCGGTAGCAATAATTATCTTTTTTGCTCTTATCGTTTCGTATTCATCTATTACCACCTCTTTTCTATCCAGGTCTACTCCTGTTACATCCACTGCAACTTTATAAACAGTTCCGCATAATTTTGTCTGTTCACTCATACTGTGTGATAACATGTAACCTGCCTGTGGCTGGATGAACCCCGGATAATTCGATACCTCATGTGTTGTTGAAACCTGCCCACCAGGAAGAGCAATATCAATCAATACAGTATTTATTTTCGCCTGACAGAGATATAAACCTGCAGTCAGTCCACCAGGACCCGCTCCCAGGATAACAACATCATATTCTGAAACGGAACGCTTTATGCCGGATTTGATCTCAGCAGCTTTAGCCGGTGAAATCAGTTTATCTAGATTCCGGATTATGTCACTTCGCTTAATTCCACCCGTAAGTCTATCACCAGTCTCAATTCCATTATCAAAGAACAGAAGAGTTGGTGATGACTTGACTCCCAGTTTTTCAGCAAGCTCACGACTCTGTTGTCTGAATATTTTAAGGAACTTGATATCACTACCATATAATCGGGAGAGATCCTCAAATTTTGAAGCAAGAGCTTCACAAGGAGGACATTCTGTAGAATAGAAATCAAGAATCACTTTTCCTGATGACAATACTTCCTTTTCAAATTCTGATGCAATTATCTCTTTCATCATTTAAATTTTGATAATCAATTGTTTGTATAGTTAATTTATTTTCTGAATCGTCTTGTTCAAAATATGTCGAAAACCCGATTTCAAGGAGTTCCTTAACCGGTCTGCAATCAGTACTGCAAACTGATCCTGACTTGTTTTTTGCAACTGATCCGCATCCGCCACCACATGCCAGTTGAAGGTTGCATTCTCTGCACTCCTGAATAGAAGTAACATCTCTTCTTTCCCATTCTGCAATTCGTTTCATGTCAAGATGAACTTCAGGGTAAAAAGTTCCAAGAGATTCATCTTCCTTTCCAACTGTTGCAGTACATGAGTAGATTCGCCCAGTGTAATCAAAAGCCCATTCTGTCTTACAGGCAGGACATGAATCAAAAAGTGGATCAGGAAGCTTGCCATTTTCAGCAAGGAATTTTGAGACAGAATAAGCCGGATAGTAAAATTCCAGAATATGAGGATGGGCTTTTGTCAGCTCATGTATCTTTTCGAACATTGATAACCTGCTAAATAATCTTCCTGATGTTGTCTGGCAATGATGAAGTTCATAATTCCTTCCAAGCTGGGTTTTAAACCATGGACTTTTGGTCCAGCCCTTGTCTATTGCAAATCTCGCAAATTCAGGGAGGTTATCGATATTTTCATTATCAATAACCATTCTGAGATTAACAGTTATTTTGTGTAACAGACATGAATCAATACCTCTTACAATATCATCAAAAGTTCCGTTACCCCCCTTAAGAAAACGTCTGGCATTATGGACAGGTCCGGTACCGTCGAGAGTGACCTGTACCTCCCTGATATTCCCAGTCTTTAGTATTTCGGTGTAACTTTCCAGGGTGTATCCATTTGTAACAAAGCTCAGGTCGATGTTTTCTTCAGTTGCTTTCCTCACCAGATAAGAGATTCCCTCCTTTTGCCGTGAATTGTTTAACAAAGGTTCTCCTCCGAAGACAGTGATGTATTTATTATTAAGAGAAAATTCTCGTTTTATATAACTAAAAAATGCATCAATAGTCTTTTTCTTAAGCTCCGCCAATGGATTGGAATACTGATCCTGATAACAGTATGAACACGCAAAATTACAGGTGTAATTAGTCACAAAGAAAAGCTGTATTTCATCATCATCTCTTGAATCAAGAAAATCAAGGTACCTTGTCCGGTACAATTTCTTTTCCTCAGCCTCGTCTGACAGATAACCCTTTTCAACAAGCTGATCGTAAAACTCTCCATTAACAGTAATATTATCACCGATCAGCTTCTGAATTTGTTTGGCCTCCTGTGGCTCGAGAATGTCTGCATTACCAGTCAGAAGGTTAATAATGAAGTGGTTTTCAGAATTCCTTATCTTAGAAAAGATATTGTATTTCGAATATT
>JAHEYW010000286.1 GCA_023251395.1 Bacteroidales bacterium | reverse complement strand
CATCCGAATGATCTCCATCTTTCATCAAGCGGTTCATAGCTCATTACCTGGACTGTGGGTCCGCTGATCTGAAGTTTATTCCTGTCGACAAAGACAAGTATGTTGTCCAGTTTATGCATTGACGCAGCAGAAGCAGCTTCCCAGTTCGAACCTTCGGCAAGCTCACCGTCTCCCATCAGAACAAAAACCTTTGAATCCGATTTATCAAGTTTAAAACCCAACGCCATTCCTCCCGCGATCGACAATCCATGACCAAGGGCACCTGTATTAGTTTCCACACCGGGAAGCTTGTGCATGTTAGGATGTCCGGGTATTTTTGCATCAAGAGACCCGTATGTGTCGAGCACTGATTTATCGAAGAATCCTTTTTCTGCAAGAACAGAATAAAGGACAAGACATTTATGACCTGCTGAAAGTACAAACCTGTCTCTCTGAGGCCATTTGGGATTCTTCGGATCTATCCGGAGGAGATTAAAATAAAGAGCTGTCATTATTTCCACTGAAGAGAGTGCACCACCCACATGACCTGCCTCTCCTGCCTTGATAAGCCTTAAGATATTTCGTCTTACATTAAGTGCAGTGTACTCCAGCTTTAAGATTTCTTTTTTGTCCATTATAATATAAGGTATTCCTTTAGATAATTTAGACCTGATGTTTCTTCGCATACTCAACATAACAGGCAACTTTGGGCTCGGAGCTTGTCCCTGTCTGCCATCTTGCATCCATCCAGGTCTTTACAATCTGTTTGGCAACCTCTGTTCCAGTTGTAAAAGCACCGATAGCAAGGACATTTGAATTATTGCTCTTTATTGCCCTTTCAGCTGAGTATGTGTCTGCGCACAGTGCGGCTAATACTCCGGGTACCTTGTTTGCGGCGATACTCATTCCTATTCCTGTCCCGCATAAAAGAATTCCTCTGTCAAATTTTTTTGCAGCCACAGCTTCTCCAACGTCAAATGCTACCCTTGCATATATGGGATCGTCACTCCCAAAATCAGTAACTTCATATCCCAGTTCACCAAGCTGCTTTTTAACGATCTCTTTCAGGGCTGTTGCATTAGGATCACAACCAATGGCAACTTTCAATTTTTTATCATCCGATATCTGTGTCATAATTATTAACGATTACTTAAGACAATATTTATTAAAAATGTCCCCCTTTTAAATAAAGTTCTAAAACTAATTACTTTTTCTTAATCGCCAAAACCTGCCAGGGAAAAATGGTACAGGATAGTCCTGTGTATCATCAACATTCTGAGACACTAACAACTATTCGTATTATGTTTGAAAACACCTGTGTTATATAGGTTTGTATAAATAATTTACTAGACGCAGTTGAGCTTAATACCCGACTGAAATTTACCAGAGTTAAAAATATTTAAATTTGTTACTAGCGGATCTTTTGAATTGTACAATTACTTCCAATAATGTACCAACACAATCCATAATAAATAAACTAACCCTGGTTCTCTGTTTTTTTCATCTTATCAGGTCTGATGGTCAGTACCAGCAATCCCATAAGCAGGAGTGCAGCACCGAGTATCCAAAGAGACAAAACAATGCTTCCTGTTCTGTCTGTTATTACACCCACCAGGTAAGGTCCTGCAAATCCTCCGAGATTACCGACTGAATTAATCAGAGCTATACCACCTGCAGCGGCTGTTCCGCTGAGGAATATTGTTGAAAGAGCCCAGAAGGGTCCCATTGCAGACTTCAAACCGACCAGAGCAACCATCAGAGCCATTATACCAAAATATGGATTGTGAAGGTATGCACTCAACCCAAAGCCTGCTGCTGCAGCAAAGGCCGGACCGGCTACATGCCACCGCCTTTCTCCTGTTTTATCAGAATTGTATCCGATGATCAGCATGACGACAACAGAAACTAAATAAGGAATAGCATTTATCAATCCGACAATTGAATAGCTCAGTCCTGAAAATTCTTTAATGATAGATGGAAGCCACATCTCGTAACCATATATCCCTACTGTCAGCAGAAAATATATAAAGCAAAGCAGCCAGATTCGTCCGCTTGTAAATGCGTCTGAAAGTCGAAAGTGAGCTATTCCTTCAGACATACGGGCATCTTCGTCAATACGTGTCTGAACATAGTTTTTTTCAGCAGGGGTTAACCATTTAGCTTTCCCGGGTGAATCAGGTAGAAAAAATATAACTATAAATCCAAGAAGAACCGCAGGAATACCTTCAAGGAGGAATAACCATTGCCATCCTTCCAGGCCGCTTACTCCGTGAAGTTCAAGGATAGATCCTGAAAGTGGCGATCCTATAATCCCTGCAAGAACAGTTCCTGTAGCAAACAATGCAATTGTATGCGCTCTCTCTTTATCCGGGAACCAGTATGTCAGGTATAGGATCACTCCTGGATAAAATCCTGCTTCGGCAACACCAAGAAGGAAGCGAATGATATAGAATCCTGTGACACTGTGAATGAACATCATCATTGAGGAAACAATTCCCCAGACTATCATTATCCGGGCAATCCAGATTCTAGCACCAACTTTCTGGAGAATGAGGTTGCTAGGGACTTCAAAAATGAAGTAACCGATAAAGAAAAGTCCGGCCCCCAAACCGTATACGCTTCCAAAAATCTTATCATCAACTCCCAGCACTCCCTGAAGCTGAAGCTTGGCAAATCCCACATTTATACGATCTATATATGCTATTATATAACAGATGAATAGCAGAGGAATAATACGCCAGGAGATCTTGTTGTAGAGTGCTCCTGATGATTCTCGGATCATAGTTAGGGTTTTTAGTGGTTAGGTTGTTATAGGTTGGGTGCTAGGTACTGGGTACTGGGTACTGGGTGCTGGGTACTGGGTACTTCATCCAGCACCCAGCATCCAGCATCCAGCACCTGTATTCCTTAATAGTTAACGGGTTCTTTCCTGAATGTTGCATCGCAGAAATCTTTCGTTTTTGGCAGCAATATCCTGTAGTCATTTTTTATATCGTAAGATATCTCCAGAGATTTAGAAGTGAATTCCATTAAATGTCCGCCCAGGCCATGATCATCTGAAATAAAATGGAGATGAAACCCTTTTGTATTAATATCACCAATATATTCCGGGCACCAGAATCCAACCAGGGTTCCTTTAACATTCTTCCCTTCATATATTGGCCGGGTTGCGAGCATCTGATTAAGTGTCTTATCATACGGTTTCTCCTGAATATCTGCACCTCCGCATTTGATATATGCGAATTCTCCCTTTATCCTGAACGCATAAAAACGGTTTTTCGACGGGACATGCTTTTCAACATAGGCTTTGAGAGCAGGATATGTTATTTCACCATTCAATGA
>JAHEYW010000285.1 GCA_023251395.1 Bacteroidales bacterium | reverse complement strand
AGAACACATCCCCAGAATAGTATTGAAGAGCGGCCCGGATGGATTACTACCGAGGATTTTGGCCTGGGAATGATCACTAACTGGGGTGCCCATCATGTTGATATTGCACAATGGGCTATGGGAATGGAATTAAGCGGCCCTCAGTCGGTTGTTGCGAAGGCTGATTTTATGAGAGATGATGCATGGACTGTTCACACAGATTATCATGTGGAAATGGAATACCCGGGAAATATCACCCTGATAATGGATGATAAATTTGACAACGGTATATTGTTTGAGGGCAGCGATGGTTATGTTTTTTGTGCCCGTGGAAGTGAAAGGGTAACTAAAAGCGACCCGTTGACAGCTTCAGATGATAAATTAAAACCACTTTATGCAAGCAGTGAAAAGATCCTTTATCCAAGGGTGGGCCAGGAGGGAAAGATCTGGATGCCAAGTTCAGATCATTACCGGAACTGGCTGGAAGCAATCCTGAGCAGAAAAGATCCTGTTGCCCCTGTTGACCAGTCGGTGCGAAGCCTTGAGGCCTGCGCAATTGCCTGGATTGCAATGAAGCTTAACCGTAAACTCAGATGGGATGTTAAAAAAGAATCTTTTATTGGAGATAAGGAAGCTGATACAATGCTGATGCGGCACCCCCGCAAAAGTGAATATGATCTATCCCAGATTCTGAAAAAGGCAGGCCTGGCTTAAAACCCTGTGCCTTGTGCCCTATTTCGTTATTTGTCCCTGAAAAGCCTTACACTGAAGCCGAAATTCGGATCGGCTTTTTCAACATCGGCACTCTCGGTATATGCTCCAAGCTTTAACTGCCACACTTCCTTTTCATTTTCCGGAGTACTGCTCCAGTAATGAGCACTGGCAGCCAGACTATTAAAAGCCCCCCGTGCGAGTCTTTCTCCTCCAAAAACACTTTCAAAACCACTTGGTCCCCCTGCTTTCATCTGTTCATAAACCTTCTTACTTTCACTCCCAAGTGCCACACAAAGTGATTCCCATTCTGCTTTTGCCGGAAGGTGCCATCCTCTTGGTGCAAGTGCTTTGGCTGCTTCCCAGTCATAAAGGTATCCGAATTTAACAGCATTGCTCTCCTTATCCTCATATATCCAGAAGTTACCAGCTCTTGGTTTCTTTGCAAGGTTCTCGACCATAATTATATGGTCTCCAATCTTTACAATTTTATGAATTGTCCCATCGCTTTCATCATGAAATGTCCCCTGACCGCAAACTTCACATATCCCATTAACTATTTTATGCATGTTACTGCGTACCTTTCCGCATTTTGAGCACTGTTCGCAATTTTTAAGCCAGGAATGCTGATCCTCTCTGGTTTTACCACACTTCTGACATTTATTACAATCCTGTGACCAGTCGTGTGATTCTTCGCCGAATTCTGTTCCGCATTTTGAGCATTTACCGCAATCAGCTGCAAGATCATGCTCTGAATCTCTGATTTTTCCACATTCTGAACATTTACAACCATCCCAGGTATGAAGACCAATATTGCATTTAAAGGACATATTTACCTCCTTAGTATAATTTATTGTTTAGTTATCAAGAAGTATAAAATTAGTAATTTTTTGGAATTATTTTTTCAAAATCAGTTAATCTCCAGAAAGTATATCCCTTACTTCTCAGCTCCGGAACAATTTTCTTAACGGCTTTAGATGTATTTCTTTCAGGGTGATTCATATGCATTAAAACTATTGCTCCGGATTTAATATTCCTTACAACATTATCTTCAATAACTGCTGAAGAAGTTTTTGGTAATGCATCACCAGCCAGAATATGGAAGCTTACAATTTTGATTCCAAGTTTATCTGCCAGGTTAACGCAGGTTTCATTGACAAAGGTAGTTGCTGATCTGTAAAAATGTGGATATCTGTTGGTTAATGCTTTTATCTTCCAGACATTTGCTTCGATTTCATCAAATGCCTCACCTGGGTTAAGTGTGCCATGAATTCCATATGCACTCTCTCCATCAAGGGAAAAGGGTCGGTGATTTAGTCCGTGGTTCTCTATTTCAAATAATGTATCGCGTGAGAGTGCAATAAATGTATCGAAGTTATCATCTATCCATTTTCCGGAAATGAAGAGAGTTGCAGGGATCTTTTCCCTCACAAGGTAGTCGATCAGGTCCTTATCAAAACCAGAGCCACCTATTCCTCCACACGCATCAAAAGTAAGTGCAACAGCTTTTGATGATGTCATCTCATCAATTAATACACCTTTAAAAAACTCACCCCACTTTCCTGGTTTTGTATGGGAAAATTCTGATGTGATCTTTTTCTTCAGGTTTATATAAGCTGTATCCTTATATAACTTCTGCAGAAAAACATCATTCTTATATTCCCCTCCGGTCTGAGGATAGATCTGAATCGCTGATACTGTAAATAAAACTGAAACAAATAATCTATGTCTCATTTTTTACCCCCTAAATCCCCCAAATGCATGCCTGCCGGCAGACAGGGGGGACTTTTTTCAATACATATTACTATTTGGAGATTTATTTCTTTTATTTTTCGTCATTTCATCATCTTATCCCTTGCTTCCTTGAAAACGACACCATTATTCCAGTTCGGAAAATCGGTTGAACAGCTCAAATTATACCCGGTTTCAAAATAAATCCTGATGTCCTCTATCATCCCCTCAAAATTCCATTTATCCGGTTCATAGTTATCACTTGGTTTATGGTAGTTTTCCATTATCCATTTCTCTGATTCAGCTTTGCCCCATTCTTTGCCATGTGCCAGATCATCTACTCCCTTTGCCAGATCAAGTGATGGAACACCTACTTTGGCAAAACTGAAATGATCAGACCTGAAGTAACCGCCTTTTTCAGGACTTGGATCTGGAGTAGCATATCTACCGTATTTTTTCAGGATATCAATAACGTAGTTATCGAGTTGTGAATATCCATAGCCTACTATTGTCATATCTCTGGTTTTTCCAAGTATATTGAGACCATCCATATTTATCACTGCAACAGTTTTATTCAATGGAAAGATTGGGTTTTCTGCATAGAATTTACTTCCCAGAAGTCCCTGTTCCTCGCAGGTTACTGATAAAAACACAACCGATCGCTTCTGAGGCTTTTTCAGGCTTTTGAAGGCTTTTGCAATCTCGACAAGTGCTGCTGCACCGGTTGCATTATCGACGGCTCCGTTGAGAATGGAATCTCCTTTAAAATTATTGTTTATACCAAAGTGATCCCAGTGGCCCGAGTAAATAATATACTCATCAGGTTTTTCTTTACCTGGTAAAACTGCTGCCACGTTATTTGATTTGGTATATTCAATATTATTTCGGAAATGAACAGATGCTTTCATTTTCA
>JAHEYW010000284.1 GCA_023251395.1 Bacteroidales bacterium | reverse complement strand
AGTACGCTACGATTACTACGATCCGAACACCAAAGTCTCATCTGACTCCATAGGGATTGGCCAGTACAAAATCACCTCATCTTCCACAAAGAACAATGTTACATACGCCGGATCGAATCCTGTACTTGCTACCAACAACCAGACCATCACAAAAATTGCCAATTCCTATACAAGTGGTCTAAGCGACATTGCTTACGGAACCTGGACATTTGCCTGGACCTATTTCTTTACGGATAATCTGAAGATTCAACTAGCGTATTCCATACCGATCAATGAAAAACTTCCCAATGAAAAGCAGGTCGTAACCAACTATTCGGTAAACGGTGTTGCAGGAACTTACGATTATAACAAAGTGCTTCCGCAGAATTTCATCACACTCAGACTGCAGGCCAAATTTTAATCACCAATCTTAGAGATAACCAAAAGATAAAAAACGAAGATTATGAAACGCAACAAATCAATTAAAACAATTGCAGGTATCATTCTACTTGCAGTGATTGCCTTCGCCTTTATGGCAGCGCCTAAAAAGATCACAGTGAAAGGGTCCGACACCCTGGTAATTCTTGCCCAGAGGTGGGCAGAAGTCTATATGAAATCACACCCTGAAGTTGCCATTCAGGTGACAGGTGGTGGATCCGGAACCGGAATATCAGCCCTTATCAATGGTTCAACAGATATCTGTGATGCCAGCCGGCCGATGAAACAATCAGAGATCGATAAACTAAAGGAAAGATACGGGTCACTCGGCGTTGAAATCCGTTGTGCAAAGGATGGTATTACGGTTTATCTTAATGATGCAAATCCGGTTAAAGAACTCAGTATAAAACAATTGGGTGGTATTTTCACCGGAAAGATTAAAAACTGGAAGGAAGTCGGTGGCCCCGATGCAGACATCAAGCTTTATGGACGGGAAAACAGTTCAGGTACCTATGTTTTCTTCCAGGAAAATGTGGTAAAAGGGGATTATGCTCCAAGTTGCCAGACATTGCCCGGCACAGCAGCTGTTGTAAATGCGGTTAAAAATGATAAATATGGAATCGGATATGGAGGCGCTGCTTATTCAAAAGGTATAAAACAATGCCTTGTAAAAAAAGATGATAAATCAACTGCTTATCCTCCAAACACGGAGACGATAAAGAATGGTACTTATCCTATCAGCAGGTACCTTTATATGTATCTCAGGAACAGACCCAGTGGAGATATAAAGAACTACATTGACTGGATTCTTGGACCAGAAGGGCAAAAGCTTGTGGTCGAGGCAGGGTATTTCCCGGTTAAGTAGAGGTTAGTAAATGGTTCCATAGCAGCGCTTTATGCGCTGCTTTTGGATTTTATTCAGAGATCAGAAAATATGGAAGAAAGCAACCCCCCCGCGGAAGATATTAATTCTCAGTCTGGCACTGGGGAAAGAGTTCAGGACGAGTCAGTAAAGTTTGTTTTCAGTAACCAAAGTCTGAAAAAACAACTCAGACCTTCTGAATTCATCGCCGAGAAGTTGATCACAGGTATTGCTTTCCTTTCGATAGCGATTATCATACTGATTTTCCTCTTTGTGTTTAAAGAGACATTGCCAATCTTTTCAGGAAATAATGTAAAGAAGACTGAACTCCCCCAGGCAAAACAGGAGACATATGGCGCTGCCACTTCGGATCAGAACGATAATAAACAAGAAGTTTATGGTGCGACTGAACCGGAAACCAAAAACGCACAACAAGAAGTTTATGGAGAAACAGGCGACACAGTTAAAGATACTGTTGTATCCGGTGAAGCGGGTGGTTTCTCATACAAAGAGGATGAATCAAAATCAGGAAACGAGGTTACTCTTAAAGGTCTCGCAGGGAAGGTGTGGTTGCCTGTTTCTGACCGCCCACGATATGGGTTACTTCCTCTGATAGCAGGAACCATTAAAATAACGATAATAGCTATCCTGTTTGCCGGGCCCTTAGCGATCCTTGCTGCTTTATTTTCTGCTGCTTTCGCCCCGCGCTGGATGCGTGAAATCATTAAACCGGCAATAGAATTACTTGCCGGATTTCCATCTGTTGTCATCGGGTTCTTTGCCCTCATGATCATGGCTACTTTTTTTCAGCATCTTTTTGGCTATGACACAAGGTTGAATGCATTTGTTGGAGGGGTGGCTATGGCATTAGCTGCCATCCCGATCATATTTACAATTGCTGAAGATGTGATGACTGCTGTGCCATCGACTTACAAGGAGGCCAGCCTGGCACTTGGGGCTTCAAAATGGCAGACAGCCTTTTTTGTTACTCTTCCTGCGGCTGCCCCGGGAATTTTTGCCGCAGTTTTATTGGGTATCGGAAGAATTTTCGGAGAAACTATGATTGTTCTTATGGCAACAGGAAATGCTGCATTGCTTTCCTTCAGTCCTTTTGACTCGGTACGGACGTTGTCGGCAACCATTGGCGCAGAAATGGCAGAAGTGGTGTTTGGGGATACTCATTATAGCGTTTTGTTCCTAATCGGGACACTGTTATTCGTATTCACCTTTACTCTGAATGCAACTGCTGAATTTTATGTTAAAGGAAGATTAATGACACGCCTGCAAGGAAGAAAATGAAAAGAACTCAGAAAGTAACAGGTGGAATAATGATGGGCGCTACCGGGTTATCGGTAGTATTGATCCTTGCTGCAATCGTGATTATGCTTGTGGTCATTATTATCGGTGGCAAGGATACCATTTCATGGAAATTCCTTACAACTTTTCCGCAGGAAGGGATGACCAAAGGAGGCATTTTTCCCGCTTTATATGGTACAGCTCTTATGGTGATCATCATGTCAGTGGCAGCAGTTCCCTTTGGTGTGGTAACCGCTCTCTACCTCACAGAATATGCCCGGGAATCTTCCTGGATCGCAAAATCGGTACAATTTGCGGTGAGAACATTATCGATGGTGCCTTCCATCATTTTCGGTCTTTTCGGACTGGGATTTTTTATCAAGTTTGTAGGAGGAGGAATGGATACAATATTTTCCGGTGGACAATTGATCTGGGCACAACCCAATATATTATGGGCCAGTCTGACCATGGCTTTGCTAACACTTCCTGTTGTAATTGTTTCGGTGGAAGAATCCATACATTCTGTTCCCAGGGATCTGCGGGAAGCAAGCCTGGCACTGGGTGCAACAAAATGGCAAACCATAAAGAAGGTTGTGATGCCGGGAGCAAGATCAGGAATTCTCACCGGTACAATTCTTGCAATTTCCAGGGGAGCAGGAGAGGTGGCGCCAATTTTGTTCACAGGTGCAGCTTACTATCTGGCAACTTTACCTCATTCTCTCAGTGATCAGTTTATGTCACTTGGCTATCATATTTACAT
>JAHEYW010000078.1 GCA_023251395.1 Bacteroidales bacterium | reverse complement strand
TTGTTAAGAGAAATCAGCATCTAACCAACATTAGATTGATTAGCAAACAATTATGATATTTATAACTTTTATGGATTCTGCTATCTTAACTTACCCCCTGTCACGCATCCGCGTGACTGTCCCTCTGAGAGGGGGTACAACCCCTACCCCAAAACATTATTTGCATTCAGGTCTGTAAAGGCCTCCTTAAGTCTTGCAACAAAGGTCTCCTCTCCTTTCCTGAGCCATACTCTTGGGTCGTAGAATTTCTTATTGGGCTTTTCTGCACCTTCAGGGTTGCCGATCTGGCTCTGAAGATAACCATGCTTCTCCTGGGAATATTTATTTATTCCTGTCCAGAATGCCCACTGCATATCTGTATCCAGATTCATCTTGATAGCACCGTATTTGATAGCTTCAGTAATGAGATGTTTTTCAGATCCTGATCCGCCGTGAAATACGAAGTTAACCGGATTGGGACCAGTCTTGAATTTCTTCTGGATAAAATCCTGGGAATTCCTGAGTATAATAGGTTTGAGCTCCACGTTTCCCGGGGCATAAACACCGTGTACGTTCCCAAATGATGCAGCAATGGTGAATTTATCGCTTATTTTCATCAGCTCCTCATAAGCATATGCAACATCTTCAGGCTGGGTGTAGAGCCTTGAGCTTGAAATTCCCGAATGATCCACGCCATCTTCTTCACCACCGGTAACGCCCAGCTCAATCTCAAGTGTCATCCCGATCCTGCTCATGCGCTCAAGATACTTCTTGCATGTCTCAATATTCTCTTTCAGCGGTTCTTCAGAAAGGTCAAGCATATGTGAGCTGAATAACGGCTTTTCATTTGTTTCAAAGAAATCCTCGCCGGCATCTAGCAAAGCATCGATCCAGGGAAGAAGCTTTCTTGCCGCATGATCGGTATGCAGGATAACAGGTATCCCGTAGAATTCAGCAACATTATGAACATGAAGTGCGCCGGATATACCTCCTGCAATTGCACCTGTCTGATTTTCTTTTGGCAATCCCAGGCCTCCAAAGAAGTGCGCCCCACTATTTGAAAATTGTACGATTACTGGTGAATTTACCAGTTTGGCTGTCTCAAGAACTGCATTTGTTGAGTTTGTTCCAACCACATTAACTGCAGGGATGGCAAAATCATGCTTGTTGGCATAATCAAACAGTTTCTTTACATCATCTCCGGTAATAACACCCGGTTCCAGATTCAGTTTATTTTCACTCATATCTTTGTTTATTTATAATTTGTTTTTGATTTAATCAGCCTGTAAAGATAAATAAAATCATTTAGCGAATTGTCAGGTGCCGTTGGAACCATTGATCAAAATATAAGAAAAAGAATTTCCAGAGAGAGGCATAGAATAAGGCTTTTGTTCTAAGTCTCCTGCTGAAATTGCAATATAGTCTGCAAAATGTTCGTTTTTTATCTGTATGAAGAGTTTTTTCATGACTTTGATAATATGGAATTGAGGCTGCAGGATCAGGAGTTTACCGGTATTAACATTACATTAACCGAACTTTTTACCCCATTTGGCATAATTCCCTTTTGTCTCATCGATATTATATTTATCTTCGATGCCTTAATTTTTTAGCTACTCGCTTCAATATATATGAAAAATTTATTCACTTTGATTGTCACGCTGCTGATCGTCTCCTCCGGGACTATTTTATCACAGCAAAAGGTTTGGACTTTGGAGGAATGTATTGGTTATGCCATTGATAACAACATCCAGATAAAACAACAGGTTGTCCAGACTGAATACCAGAAAAATACTCTAGATCTGGCAAAGCTGAAGCTTCTGCCAACATTATCAGGTCAGGCAACTCATAACTATACTTTTGGACGTGCCCTCGACCAGACCACCTATCAGTACACTGATCATCAGACGGTTCAGTCCAATAACTTTTATGTCGGTGGTAACCTGAACCTTTTCAGTGGACTTACAAATTACAACACAATAAAAAAGGATGAGTTCCTGGTACTTGCCGGTGCACAGGATCTTCAGAATATAAAGGATAACATTGCTCTGAATGTTGCCCTTTACTACCTGCAGATACTTCTGAACAAGGAGCTTGTCACAGCTAATAATAATCAGCTGCAGATCACACGTCAGCAGATTGAAAGGACAAAGAAGCTGGTTGATGCCGGAAGCGTTGCCAGGGGAAATCTCCTTCAGATTGAGGCCCAGGCTGCCCAGGAGGAGCTACAGCTGGTAAACATGAAAAACCTGCTTGATGTTTCATACCTGAACCTTACCCAGTTGCTTGAACTTAAATCTGTTGTAGGATTTGAAGTCATTGTTCCGGAGATTGGTATTGATACGAATGCAGTGATTACAGGAAACGTTGATGATATATTTGCAGCAGCAATTGGGAACAGACCCGAGGTGAAAAGTTCTGAACTGACTCTTAAAGCAAGCGAATATGATCTTAAAATATCACAGGGCGGAAGATATCCCCGGCTGTCGCTGAACCATTCATTCAGCACTGGTTATTCCGATGTTCGCAAAAAGGTGCTGGGCCTCGACCCCACTACATTTCAGCCTATTTACGGCAAATACTCTTTCCCCGACCAGGTTAATGACAACGTCAGCTGGGGGCTGGGATTTACCATGTCAGTACCAATCCTAAACGGCTGGCAGATCAATAAAAATGTCTCAAACACAAAACTTTCAATAAAAAACAACGAGTTTGCACTGGAAGGAACCAAAAAAACACTTTACAAGAACATTCAGCAGGCTTATGCTGATGCAGTAGCATCGTTTAAAAAATTCACAGCGAGTAAGAAAGCCATTACCTCGATGGAGGAATCTTTCAGATACACCGAGCAAAAGTTCGATGTCGGTCTTGTCACCCCTGTAGATTATAATGCGTCAAAAACACAGCTGTTGAAAGCCCAATCTGACCTTGCACAGGCAAAATATGAATACATTTTCAAGACCAAAGTACTCGATTTTTATAAAGGATTACCACTCAATCTCTCCAAATAATAAAATATTTTAAGTTACTAACACTATGAAAAACAATAAAATACTAAAGATACTTGTTCCGGCTGCTGTTGTTCTTATAGTCTTTGCAATAATTGGTAAAAAGCAGGGATGGTTTGGAAAGGCAGTCACAATTAAAGTAGCAGTAGAGCAGGCTGAACTGCGTTCAATAACCGAATCAATTACTGCCAACGGGAAAATTCAACCCGAAAAAGAAGTCAAAATATCACCTGATGTTGCAGGGGAAATTGTTGAGCTGAATGTAAAAGAGGGTGACAACGTTAAGAAAGGGCAGCTTCTCTGCCGTATCAAGCCGGATATCTATGTTTCCCAGAGGGACCGTTCACTTGCAGCAATAAGTTCAGCCAAAGCACGACAGGCACAATCAGAAGCTCAGTTTATGCAGACAGAACTCGCATTTAAAAGGACCAAGCAATTGTTCGAGGAACAGACCGTATCAAAATCTGAATACGAACAGGCCCAGGCACAATATTCGGTTGCAAAATCAGATGTTGATGCTGCAAAATTTTCTGTGGTAAGCTCAGAAGCTTCACTGAAAGAAGCAAATGAGAACCTGATGAAAACATCAATTTATTCGCCCAGGGATGGCACAATCTCTATGCTTCTTGTTGAACTGGGTGAAAGGGTTGTTGGTACAAGTATGATGACTGGTACTGATCTGATGAGGGTGGCCGATCTTTCCAGAATGGAGGCTCAGGTTCAGGTAAATGAAAATGATATTGTAAGAGTTAAGCTTGGTGATACTGCAATAATTACTGTTGATGCTTATCTTGATGATAAATTCAAGGGAGTTGTTACTGAAATTGCCAGCTCAGCTAAAACAACAGGAGTATCTGCTGACCAGGTTACAAATTTTGATGTAAAGATCCTTGTGCTTCCGGAGTCTTATAAAAGCCTTCTTAAACCGGGTGAAATAACCCCTTTGAGACCAGGAATGTCAGCATCTGTCCAGATCCAGACCGAAACCAGGCATAATGTACTCACGGTTCCTATTCAATCAGTCACAACACGAACTGATACAACCAAGGCCCAGATAAACCCGGCCGATGAAGATATCAGGACACTTGTGTTTGTTACCGACGGGAAACTTGCGAGGGCAAAAGATGTCAGGACCGGCATACAGGACAATAGCTATATCGAGATAACTTCAGGTTTAAAAGAAAAAGAACAGGTTGTCACAGCTCCTTTCAGCGCAATCAGCAAGAAACTGGCTGACAGTTCTTTTGTCCAGGTAGTTAAAAAAGAGGACCTCTATAAGGTGAAATAATATTTAGACGGGGATAATTTATGATCCTGTGCATTGAAACTGCAACACCAGTATGCTCTGTTGCACTCTGTGACAGCACAGGATTTGTTTTGACCAGGGAGAATCGCGAAGACAGATCCCACGCTTCTCTTCTTACAGTATTCATAAAGGAATTATTGGAACAGGCGGGTCTCCGGACCTCTCAACTTGAGGCTGTTGCGGTAAGCAAAGGCCCCGGATCATATACTGGCCTTCGTATTGGAGTATCTGCTGCAAAAGGAATAGCTTATGGGGCATCAATACCATTACTGGCTGTTGATACAACCAGATCAATGTTTAACGGTATTGTTGAAAAGGCAGGAGTTACATATGGAACCGATGAAACTTCTCTTTTTTGTCCGATGATCGATGCAAGAAGAATGGAAGTCTATTATTCCCTTTTCGCTGCAAATGGGAATGAAATAAAAGGTATTGCAGCTGAAGTGATCACTGACAAATCGTTCGCTGAGATCCCTGAAAATGTAAAAATTGTAATTTTCGGCAACGGGGCTAAAAAATGCCGGGAAATTACAGGCCATAAAAACCTGGTATTTGCTGATGACTTTGAGATCTCGGCAGCTTATATGCAAAAGACTGCATATCTGAAACTTACAGATGGCCATTTTGAAGATATTGCCTATTTTGAGCCGTTCTACCTCAAAGATTTCATAGCCACGATCCCAAGAAAAAATATTCTTTTCTGACCAATATTAACCTGGCAGCCAAAAGATTATTATATATTTAGCCGCCGGAAACGGATGTAAAACTTGTCGTTAACAATTATATAGAATTCGGATCAGAATGAAGGAATATTTCCTGATAGCATCATTGTTACTTATTCCGGTATTGTCACATTCATCCCCACTGGATCAGCCTTACCAGGCAGGAGAGAAACTTGAATATCTGGTACATTACGGAGTCATAAATGGTGGCATTGCAAAACTGGAACTTAAGAAAGACACCTTTGCAGGAAAAGATGTTTATCATTCCATTTTCGTCGGACAGACAACTGGTCTGGCTGATGCCCTCTTCAGAGTAATGGATATTTTTGAGGCATATATAGACCCGGAATCTGAACTACCAGTAAAGTCGATACGTAATGCTTCTGAAGGGCGGTACAAAAGATACAATGTTGTACTCTTTGACAGGGAATCAAGAAAAGATTCAGCAGTGCTCACTAGCAACCTTACCGGCAAGCATGTGACACAGATGAATATTCATGATATCCTTTCCTGTTTTTATTTCTTCCGTAAAAGCATAATGGCAAAGAACCCTGTTCTGAAACGTGGCGATATGATTACTATAATGACCTGGTTTACAGATGAATTATATCCGATCAGGTTAAGATATGTCGGACTGGATGAAGTTCGGACAAAGGTGGGGAAGATTAAATGTTATAAATTTAATCCTGTTACTGAATCGGGAAGGTTGTTTAAGGATGAGAACGGAGCTACTTTCTGGTTTTCGGCTGATAAAAATTATTTACCAGTTAAAGTACGATTTGATATCTTTGTGGGGTCATTTACAGTTGATTTAAGTTCATATGAGGGGTTAGCTAATCCGCTAAATATAAAGAGAACAGACAGACAAAATTAAAACAAAAGAAAAGAGAAAGTTTCATGGCAACAACGCAGGATTTCAAGAATGGACTGGTCATTGAATACAATAATGATCTTTATACGATTGTGCAGTTTCAGCACGTTAAACCGGGTAAAGGACCGGCATTTGTCAGAACAAAACTTAAAAATATCAAGACAGGAAGGGTTGTCGAAAATACTTTCAACTCTGGTGTCAAGATTAATGTTGCAAGAGTAGAAAGACGTCCTCATCAGTATCTTTACCGTGATGATATGGGTTACTATTTTATGCATCTGGAGACCTTTGAACAGATAACAGTTCCGGAAACAATGATTGAAAATCATGAGTTCCTTAAAGAGGGACAAACAGTTGAGATAGTAGTACATGCAGATACTGAAAATGTTTTAACTGTGGATCTGCCTCCTTTTGTAGTTATGGAGGTAGTCTATTCTGAACCCGGCGTAAAGGGAGATACTGCAACCAACACTCTTAAACCAGCTAAAATTGAGACCGGAGCCACAGTAATGGTCCCTCTGTTTGTGAATACAGGTGACAAGATCAAGGTAGATACAAGGGACAGCTCTTATGTTGAAAGGGTGAAGGCATAACTTCATACTTATGGAACGGAAAGGATCTTCATTAGACAGACTTAAGATCAGCAAGTTCAAACTTGATGCACTTCTCGATATTACATTATCAATTAATGCCAATCTGCCAACTGAGGACCTCCTTGCCAAATATGAATCTATTCTCCGGTATGAACTGGGAATCGGAAAGATCCTGATCTTCAAGCACGGATACAAATGGGAATGCATACTGAATGCCGGTTTTCCCAAACATCTCGAAAAGACCATTGATGTTGAGGAGATGCTTTCTGACTTCAGGGATATTTCCATTGTAAAGAAAGAACTTGGTTTTGAAGGTGTGGATATAATTGTACCCGTTTACAATAATATGGTCCCCCTTGCTTATGTATTCATCGGAGATATTGATGAAGAGGAAGAAGGGATGAGCCCGGTTCTCAAGCACCTGAATTTTATTCAGACCATTTCAAGTATTATCATAGTTGCAATTGAGAACATCAGGCTTTTCAATGAAAGCCTGCTCCAGGAAGCACTAAAAAAGGAGATGGAGCTGGCCGCCAGGATGCAGACTGCTCTCATTCCACGGGAAGACCAGTTGCCATCGAAAGGAAAAATAATTGTAAATGGATTCTATTTCCCTTATACGGAGGTAGGTGGAGATTATTACGACTGCATAAGCTTATCAGACAGTATTACAGGGTTCTGCATTGCAGATGTTTCAGGGAAAGGTATCTCAGCAGCAATACTGATGTCGAACTTCCAGGCAAGCTTCAGAGCTCTGTTCACATATGATATTCCGCTCGAATCCCTGGTCAGAAAACTGAATACCATCATTGTAAGAAATGCAGCCGGCGAAAAGTTCATTACCTTCTTCGTTGCCCGGTATGATCATAAAACAAGGCTCCTCGAATATGTAAATGCCGCTCATAATCCTCCTGTATTTTATGATACTGTCACAAAGGGAACCCATCATCTTCTTGCTTCATGTATCGGTGTGGGAATGCTTGATGAAATACCTTCCATTGCAAAAAGAACAATCAAAGTAGAGAATTACTCCAAAATAGTTTGCTATACTGATGGCCTTTCAGAACTCAGGGGCGATGATGGTATCGAGATAGGTACAACTCTCATAATAAAACATATATCCAATACTGTTCCTGTCAAGAATAATATCAAAAAAATGATTGGTGAGCTCGGGATCCCTGATAATAATTCCGGGATTTTTGACGATGTTTCAGTTATCGCTGCCGACCTCAGGTGACCCCTCTTCCCTGATCTCTTGCTTCATTTCAATATCAATTGCAACTATAGCTGCAATCATGCCCCAGAACAAGGCTGATATCTTATCAGTATCAAGAAAGTTATTCAGCAACCCGTGAACAATATATGTTATCAGTCCGGTTACCATTGCAAGTGTTAAATATCTCAACTCTTTGTCGGGATGGATTTTCCAGATCATTATTCCTTTTATTAAGGATACTGTAACCAATAGCAGGTAAAATACTAATCCGGGAAAACCGGAATCAACAAGAGACCCTAGGTATTCGCTGTGGGCATTCCCCCAGTCGCCATAGTTGGTGCTTATCACAGTTTTCTCTGATGCGATCTGAAAAGGAGCATAATTGAACTGATAGGTGGCAGGTCCCCATCCCAGGAATGGCTTTTCCCTGAACATCCTGATAGCACAATTCCACCTGTTCAGCCGTTCAACATTGGAGGCATCTGACCTGATATTTGAAATTGACTGGATATGTCTCTGAATATTATCTGAAGAATCCTGTTTATTCTGCTTCAGTTGTATCATTATATCAGACAATGAAAAGAAAAGAAATACAGAGGCTGCCAGAAAAACCGGGAGGATGATCTTCCAGGAAATCTTCAAAAGCAGGATAAGGGCAACTCCTGCTGCTACAACCAGACTGATCCATGCTGCCCGGCTGTAACAAAATATGAAGCAGATGGAGAAAAGAAGAAGGATAATAATGAGCAGAAATTTCCTGAAGCCGGTTTTATTCCTTGAATATATGAAGTACACTATCACCGGAATACAAAATGCCAGGGAGGCTCCTAACGCGGTATGATCATTAAAAAAAGGACGTATAGCCTTGTATGCAAATTTCTGATTGAATATCCCTGCCTGCCACATTCTGATCAGGTAGAATATGATCACAGGAACCATACCCGACATGTACAAACCAAAGTAAGTCCTGATCTTCTCTTTTCTGTTAAAGATTTGAACAGCCAGCAGATAAAACCCGGCAAAAAACCACATTTTCGTAGCAAAACTTTTAAGGGAAACAACCGGCATCGCGCTGTAAAAAGATGTAATGAGACTCCATCCCAGAAGGCAGAACGAGATCACTGAAACAGGGTGTCTAAGTATACCACTGCTTATTTCCCTGGTCACAAAAAGCTTGTAAAGCATCAGAATGAGGATCCCGGCAAGCATAAATTCAGTTGGAAGGAAGATATCGGTCGATGATTCCGGTACAACAAAAATCAGCTGAACGGATACCGGGACAAGCAGAACCGTAAATAGCAGGAATCTGTCAATGGATATGAATGCAACAGCTGCAGCAATAAGTGCCGGTGGAATGAGCCACAAAATGTTTCCGCCCCTGTAATATAATACTATTGAGATAACTGTAAAAACCAGAGTCAGGATGAAAGCCAGAAATATCCCTGCCTTATCCTTTAACATTGAAAGATATCTTGTATCATTTTTCATTTCTCACCACTGAGTCAGCAAGACCAAGGATGAATATCATCAGTAAAAGTGATGAAAGTGAGGCTGAAATAACAATATATGATCGCCTGGGAAGTGCCTTCTTCTCAGAAGCATTTGCAGCATTTATGATATGGGTATAAGGAAGGTTCTGCTCAGCAAGCATTTGTGCTTCAGTGAGCCGTCCCCGGATGGCGGAAAGGTTTTCATTTTCAGTTTCAAACATATTTACGAGCCGGAGGTATTCAGGAGAATACTGTGATGAGGCAACACTCCATGAGGTAGTTTTCGATTTGCCTGCTCTCAGATCTCCGGGATTAACTGCCTGTCCGGAATGTTTTAAAGAATCTTCAAGCTGGCGCACTCTCTGCATCTGTTCGTTGTAGCTGTTAAAGATAGCCTGATATGATTTTTTACCGGCATCCTTTACGATCTGGTTAAAGACCGTATCGACCTGCCCGGCAATATCGTTTGCCATCGTTGCTGCAATTACGGGATCGGGATCAAGAACGCTGATCTCTATTGAATTGTATTGGGTTTTTCTTGATTTGATGTATTGATTGAATTTGCCCTCCAGCAAGGTGTATTTGTATTTTGCCTTATCACTTATACCATAATGCTTCATCAGATCATATTTCCTTACCAGGTAGTTTTTGATATTGTCTGACCTGAGGATCTGAAGGACCTTTTCTGTTGCTGTTTCATCGCCGAAAAGAGCTGTTGATGAGCTCTGCATCCCGAAAAGTGTCTGGGTCTCAACAACATTTGTGGTAGGATAAAGCACCACCGTCGATCGGAAAAGAGGTGTAATCGTTAGAGAAACAGCTGAAGATACAGCTGCTACAACAATTAATGTGATCAGAAGAGCTTTCCAGTGTTTTATAACCAGGGTTATCAGGTTAAAGGAATCTGTTCTGAAACTGATTGGTCCTTCTTTTTGCATAGACAGAGTATTTTATGTGACTCTAATCAGGAAATAATTCTTCTTACCCTTCTGAACAAGCAGAAATTTATCGCTCAGCAGAAATTCCGTATTAATTATCATTTCTGCATTATCTATCTTTTCCTTGTTAATACTGAATCCGCCGCCCTGTATCATTCTTCTGAGTTCTCCCTTCGATGGGAAGATCTGTGTATGTACAGCGCAAAGATCAGCGACTGAAACACCAGCACTCATTATCTCCTTCTTCAGCTCTGATACGGGAACTCCTTCAAAAACAGACAGAAAGGTAGCTTCCGACATTTTCCTCAGTGAATCGTTTGTCCCTTTTCCAAAAAGTATCTGTGAAGCTTCAACGGCTCCGTCATATTCCTCCCTCGAATGTACCATAACTGTTACTTCCTCTGCAAGGCGCTTTTGAAGAAGCCGTTCATTAGGGTTCTCGCTATGCTTTGAAATCAGATCTTCTATCGTTTTACGGTCAAGAACAGTGAATATCTTGATATACCTGCTGGCATCCTCATCAGACACGTTAAGCCAGAACTGGTAGAACTGGTATGGTGAAGTTTTTTCGGGATCAAGCCAGACATTACCAGCCTCAGTCTTACCGAATTTTGATCCATCCGATTTGGTTATGAGCGGACAGGTCATTGCAAATGCCTCCCCCCCTGATTTACGTCTGATAAGCTCTGTCCCTGTCACAATATTACCCCACTGATCAGAGCCGCCCATCTGGAGCTTGCAGTTATAATTGTTGTACAGGTAAAGAAAGTCAGTACCCTGGACAAGCTGGTAAGAAAATTCGGTGAATGACATTCCCTCCTTTGATTCAGACCCGATCCTTTTTTTGACCGAATCCTTGGCAATCATATAGTTTACAGTAATATGCTTCCCGATCTCTCTGATAAACTGAAGGAAGGTGAAGTCCTTCATCCAGTCGTAGTTATTGACCATTAAAGCTTTATTGGGTATATCCGAGGTAAAGTCGAGAAATTTTGCGAGTTGTTTTTTTAAACCCTCCTGGTTTTTTCTTAGTGTCTCCTCATCAAGAAGGTTTCTCTCTTCAGACTTGCCTGAGGGATCTCCAATCATTCCTGTTGCGCCTCCGACAAGAGCAATTGGTCTGTGACCACATAGCTGAAGATGTTTCAGCATCATCACACCAACAAGGTGGCCAATATGAAGAGAATCTGCTGTCGGATCGATACCGACGTAAGCAGAGGTTAATTCCTTTTTTAGCAACTCTTCAGTCCCGGGCATGATATCATGGATCATGCCTCTCCATCTCAGTTCTTCAACAAAATTCATATTCTAAATTTATTGCGCAAATATAGTGATTCGGTCAGATAGTGATTTCCTTTGTTTTCTTTTTAAACCTGTCGAAGCTTTGGGTGAATCCGCCTTCACCTATTATTGGAAATATTGCCGGTGCTATATCTGATACCGGGTTATACAGCATTGATTGTTCAATCTTTTCTTTTGGAAGGAAATGTTTCCGGTCATTTATGGCATTCAGCACAACAAGGAATACACTGAGGATAAGAACAGATTTAAAGAGTCCGAATACTATACCCAGTAACCTGTTCAGGAAGTTTAAGGATACAGTGTCGACCAGTTTATCGACAAGGATGCCGATAAAATGAATGATGACAACTATTATCCCGAATGTTATGAGGAATGATACTATGCCGACATAGTTTCCAGTAAGGTCGAAGTAATCGTAGAGTTTCTCAGCTGTAAAGCCTGAAAATTTTATTGCGCCCCAGATGCCAAGTATAAGTGCGAGCAGGGAAGCCACCTCCTTTACAAAACCGTTAATGAATCCCCTCACCATTCCTGCCACAAGTATCACAATTATTATTGCATCGATATAGTTCATACAATGGATTTTTGACATCATGAAAGTAGGAAAGATAAGGGATTTATCAAAATCTGTAAAGGAGCAAAGACGTAAGGATGAAGAAATGCGGTTGAATGGGTTGAATGGGTTGAAGGGGTCGAAGGGGAGATGGGTTGACGGGGAGATGGGGAGATGGGGAGATGGGGAGAAAGGGAGAAAGTTAAACGATGGTTTTTACG
>JAHEYW010000077.1 GCA_023251395.1 Bacteroidales bacterium | reverse complement strand
GTAAATTGACATTCAGGGCCCTGGATGATTTCAATGTTAATATTTCTGCCGGCGGACTAATCACTTTTTCGGATGGATTTAAATTCAAGCCATCAGTTTTTGTGGACTATCCGGTGCGACAGCCAGAAAACTTAAGAGTTGACCTTAATGGCAATTTTATAATCAGGGATATTGTCTGGATCGGCGGGTCATACCGGACAAAAGAGGAGGTTGCTGTTGCCATCCTTCAGTTACAGGTCAATCCGCAGATAATGTTCGGGTATTCCTATGATTACCCGTTGGGAAAGATGAATAACTACTCCAAAGGATCCCATGAGATAGTATTCAGATATGAATTCACTTACAAGGTAAATGCCGCAAACCCAAGATATTTCTGATCCATGACAGGAACAATGAAAAATATAATTGCGGTATCGGTACTGATCATTTCTACCAGGTTATCAGGGCTTGGACAAGGTCCGTTATTTGTTGCAAAGGAACTTCGTTTCAATAGCCCTCTGACAAGTGAAATTGCCCCGGTGATCACAAAGGATGGTATTCTTTTTTGCTCAGATAAAAGGACCACAACACTTTCCGAGACCACAACCTACAATGATGAACATCTCTATCATCTATATTTTATGAATAAGGGTGATACACTTAAAACGAGCAAGCCTGTTGAAGTCAAAGGGATAAGCAATCCTGTACTTTATTATGGACCGTTATGTATTGCCTCCGATGGAAAAACTGTTTACTTCACAAGCAGTGTTCTTACCGGTATGGCTGCCAGGAGGAAAAATGTCGCTAACTCAAGAGGTATCTATGTAGGCCAGCTGGTGGGGACAAGCATTGTCCAGGCAAGACCTTTTGAATATAACAGTACAAAATACAGTATTGCGCAGCCATCGCTGAGCCCTGATGGTAAATTCCTATTCTTTGCTTCTGATATGCCCGGCGGTCAGGGAGGATCTGATCTTTATTACTGCGAGCTGGTAAACAATAAATGGAGTTCTCCTGTTAACCTGGGAAATAAGGTAAATACTATTTACAAAGAAAATTATCCATTTATGCACTCTTCAGGCAGACTGTATTTCAGCTCCGACAGACCAGGCGGGCTGGGCGGAACAGATATATATTATACCACTCAGGTGCAAGGCAAATGGCAGGACCCGGTTCATCTGCCGGCCGAGATTAATTCATCTTCAGATGATTTTGCTTTTGTAGCTGAAGAGAATAATCAAACAGGATATTTCGCGTCAAACAGGAATAACGGGAGTGATGACATATTCAGATTTGCTTCAACAACGGTAAGAAAAGCGGGGTGTGATACCCTTCAGTATAACAACTACTGCTATGAATTCATTGATGAGAATGAAACGAAATTTGATTCAATACCTTTCCTCTACAGATGGAACTTCGGAGATGGAACTCAGGCCGAAGGAATAAGAGTTGAGCACTGTTTCAGCGGACCGGGTAATTACAATGTTACCCTCGATGTCACTAATCTTCTGACAAAGAAAGTGCAGAAGAATGAAAAAACACTCCGAATGGAGATCACTGATATTGAGCAGGCTTATATTTCTGCTCCTGATGTATGGGCTGCAGGAAAACCGTTGACAATGAATGCCGACAGCACAAATCTGCCAGGTTGGAATATTAAATTGTATTACTGGAATTTTGGTGATGATTCTATTGCCACAGGGAAGGAAGTGTCGAAGACATTTAATAAACCCGGAACTTACAATATCCAGCTTATTGTTTCAACTGAGCCCGATGGTACACATGGAGTCAGGGAAACATGCGTCTCAAAAAATATAAATATAATACGCTGATCCCGAAAACGAAAATGATTATTTTTGAGTTGAATGAAACTTTTCAAAATATATAAAACAGTTATTGCAGGGATCATTTTCTTCCTTACATACACTTCTGACCTGAATGGACAACCGGTTCCAGGCCAGGATGAAAATATCCCTTTTCTTGTGACATTTGGCAAGAACGGCAGTACTGAATGGGGAGACGATGATTTTTCACAAACATTCTTTATTGCTGTTCCACCCGATTTTAAGGATAAATTCTATATCAGGGTTTTTGATCCGGATACCGGAGGGGACCTGGACGAACTGAAAGGAGTCTGGAATACAAGAATGTTATATTCCGTATATGGAGGAAAAGGCGTTGATCCGGAGAAAAACCCGGAATCAAGAGGTATTCAGCCAACTGGAGGCTATAAAAACGGTACATTGCTCGCTTCAAAAATTTTTGGGAATGATCCCCAGTATGATAATAAGTATTACACATTCGGACCATTCATTGTAACCCAGGGTGACTTAAATGAAAAATGGAACAAATACATGTTCAAGATAATTTGTGACGGCATAAGTGGTGATGATGGCAATCTGTACAGGTATTTCATTTCACGGGATCCCGATAAAAATATACCGATTGAAGGGGCTAATGCCTTTACATATGAATACACCTTCAGGATGTGGAATGATATAAACAGCGTTTCACATATTTATCCATATATTGATACAGGCATTGTTTATGTTCAGCAAAGCAATTTTGACTGGGATGATGATGGTGAGATACTTGTTGTATCAAGGGTCAGGAGAGGACAGACAGTGCCTGTCTCAGGTCAAAATAACTGGGCAACTTCAAAGATAGAGATTCAGCCTGGAGAGGTGGGGTCTTCCCTTGATTTCCAGTTTCATAAGAAGCAGGATTTTCTGATAAGAAATAATAACGTGGTTATCTCACTTGAGAACCAGAGAGGCGATAACCTTAAATTCTTTGCAGCACCTATCGGAGGGGTGCCTGTCTATGAGGCAAAACCAGCTGCCAGAAAGCTTCCTCCCAAGAAATAATTTTATTCAATGAAACCTGTTTTTACACTGAAAATATCCCTTTGCACTTTTATATGGCTTGCCTTGTTCTTTTCAGTGCAGGGACAGACTTACAGGTTCAGGAATTACGGGACACTTAATGGACTTACCGACACATACGTCTATACATTGTGTCAGGATAATAACGGGTTTCTGTGGATTGGAACTGGTACAGGCCTCGTAAAGTTTGACGGGATTAATTTTCATAACATTCAATTCCCTGACTCTGTTGCCAACAGGTATGTAAATGTCAGTTTAAAGGATAAAACCGGAACAATCTGGTTCGGTTGCAATGACGGCACAATCTTATATCTTAAAAATAATATTCTCCTGAAGCTGGAAGATCAGAATATTCAGAGTATAAACACAATTCTTGAAAGCCAGGATGGGTTTATCTGGGTTATACCCCAGGATAAGGCAATACTGAAGATAGATGAAAATAATCCGGCTGAAGTAAGTAAGTTCTTTATTGGAAGCGATATTCAGAGGACTTCAGCTGGCCTGGTATTCTGGTCAGCATGTTTTGCAGGAGACAATAAAATATTGCTTGGGACTCAGGAAAATCTTCTTTATTGTACAGTCATTAAGGATTCAATAAAGCTCGATATCGTCGTACCAGGTATAGAGTATGCTAAAGTGTCAGGTATACAGGCTCTTGGTGAAGGTGGAAAATTCATAGTAGGGACTGAGGGAATGGGAGTGTTCAGAATGAGAATTACGGCGGGCAAGCCTATTTTATCGCGTTTCCCTGACCACAAGGAACTCGAATCAGCCGAGGTAAAATCAATTTACAAAGATCTTTCAGGTTCTATGTGGATCAGCTGCACAGGAAACCTTTATAGAATAATTGCATCTTTAAAAACAGACCTTATTGAATCTGAAACAAGTTTCGACAAAACTTCAGGACTGACCGGTGAAAATTTCCGAACTGTATATCAGGACATGGAGAATAACTATTGGATTGGCTTTTATGGTGAAGGAGTTTCTATACTTCCCGGCGATGCCTTCACTTTCTATGTCCCTGTTGAAAAATTAGAAGGGAAAAATATTCTATATATAAATAGTATAGACGATAAGTACATTCTTGGCACACCCGAGGGATACTTTATTTTTAATCTGAATACCGGAAAGACAGAACAGTTCAATGGAATTTCAAGGTTGATCAGACAGGCTGAAATCCTGTGCTATTATTTTGACCAGTCTTCACGCAGGTTATGGATAGGTACAAAAGGTGGCGGTTTATATGTGAATGACCTGGCTGGTAATACAAGGCTCTTCTATAAATCAGGGAACAATAGCGAAGATAATGTCTACCATATTGCATTTGATGGGAAAGGATTATGGCTTTCAACACTTGGTGGTGCAATTTTGCTGGATAAATCGACAGGAACGGTGATCAAAGAATTCAGAATGGAGGATCGGTTGCCACATAACAATATAAATGAGATATTTATAGAAAAGGATGGAAATGCCCTGGTAGCGACAGAATGCGACAGGCTTTATGATATTGCCGGTCAGTCAGAAGTCAGGATCGGCAAAGCCATTATGAAGGGGAATTTTAAAAATAAGATTCTCTGTTTTTCGGAAAGCAGTGATGGAAAGATCTGGGCTGGTACGTCGGGCAACGGGCTCTTTCTGATTGTTAACGACTCAGTTTACAGATACACTTCTGAAAATGGACTGCTGAATAATTACTGCTACAGCATTTTTGCCGATTCTGATAATAAAATATGGGTAGGGCATGAGAGAGGCTTTTCAAAGATCGATGCAAATACCGGAGTGATCAAAACGTTTTCTAATGATTTTGCAAGAGGAGGAAATTGCAATGCACACGCAATTTTTGAAACCAGAGACGGTAAGATACTTATAGGCACTACCGAAGGAATGATAAGCTATGACAGGAAACGAGAGAAAAAGAATGACCAGCCACCTTTGAATAATATCCTTCAGGTAACAATTAATGATGTTAAATATCCGGCCAGGAATCATTTTACGTTGCCCTATAAAAAGAGGAACAAGATTATCATAGATTATGTGGGGATAATGATGAGCAATCCTGAAAAAGTCTCCTATAAGCTGAAGATGGATAATTATGATGATAACTGGTCCCCGGAGACTTATTCAAGACAGGCACAATATAACCTGAGCCAAGGTAAATATAAATTTAATTTGCAGTCAATAAGTGAGGATGGGAATACCCAGCTGACGCCGTATACTTTTGATATTGTAATTAAGAGACCGGCGTGGCAGTCGTGGTGGTTCTTCCTGATTGTTCTGGCAGCTTTGTCGGGTATTATTGTATTGATAATCTGGTACAGGGAAAAAGCGCAGAGAGAGCTTAAGGAATATCTTGAAAAAGAACTTGCTGCCAGGACAAGTGAAGTTATGAAACAGAAAGAGGAAATTGAACTTCAGAACATTGAAATTACAGATAGTATTAACTATGCCAAGAGGATACAATCCAGTATATTACCTGATGTCAGCAAACTGAAGGAAACCTTCCAGGATGCATTCATTTTGTTTCATCCGAGAGATATTGTAAGCGGTGACTTCTACTGGTTTAACCGGATAGGTGAAGACAGATTTGTAATAGTCTGCGCAGATTCAACAGGTCATGGTGTTCCTGGTGCATTTATGTCAATGATTGGCTCGACCCTTCTTCAGGATATTGTTTCAAGGAAGGGAATCTCTAAACCTTCAGAGGTACTTACAATGCTCGATAAAGAGATTTTCGCAACTCTGAACCAGAATATGGATGTGGGAGTTTCAAATGATGGTATGGATATGGTGGTTTGTGAGTATGATATGAAGACAAAACATATCATGTTTGCTTCTGCAATGAGGCCGGTCATAATTGTACTCCAGGGAGAATCATATTATATACGGGGCAACAGGTGTTCGGTCGGAGGTGAATCGGTAGTGGAAAAATATTTTGATGATCAGGAATACTACCTCTCGACAGGTGATACGATCTATATGTTCTCGGATGGTTTGCCTGATCAGTTTGGAGGCCCGGATGGTAAGAAAATGAAAATTGCCCGTCTGAAAAAAATACTGGAGGATGTATGTGAATTACCAATGGGTGAACAGCGGGAAATAATCTCAAAATTCTTCTTTGAATGGAAAGGTGATTATGAACAGGTTGATGATATCCTCCTGATGGGTCTGAAAGCCTGAAATCCTATTTATTGCAAAAGTTATTCTTGGCAAATGTGATCTCACACGTCTGAACTGTGTCACTATAATTTGCAGCCCTGTCTTTTACATAAAACTTGTACATTATTGTATCTGAGGGTGTAGAAAACAGATACAGGAATGTGACTTTAATATTACCCCGAAGTATTTTATTCTGCCCCTGCCTGTCCATATAGGGTATCCTGTAGGGAGATGGTTTTAACGGGTCATTGGATGGGGCAAGTTTATAGGCGCCACCAGTTTTTCTGTAAAGAATAAAGAAAAGATTTGTTGTATCTGTTTCGGCATTGACTGTCGGGGCCTCCAGGCCCAGATCTCCGTCACCATCGATAAATGAAAAGTTAAGCCGCCCGCCTTTGACCTTATTCTCGAGAATATCTGTTGTATCAAAAATCTCAAAACTTGTAAAAGTTATACTTGGTTCCGGTGGAAGTTGTTCAACCTTGAAGCAGGAGCTGAACGGAACCAGAATCAAAATCAAAATAAAAAGTAAAAATGAGATAAACCGCTTCATTAAAGATTTTTCAATTTTAGCACAAAAACCGCACCAAATTAATCTATTTTTTTCTAAAAAATATCTTCAGAGGAACGCCTGAAAATTCAAATTGTTCTCTCATACGGTTTTCAATATATCTCCTGTAAGGGTCTTTAACATATTGAGGCAGATTGCAGAAGAATGCAAAAGCAGGCGTATGAATGGGCAGTTGAGTAACATACTTTATTTTAACATACTTTCCTTTAAGTGCCGGAGGAGGATTCTTTTTCACTATCTCTAGCATAACCTCATTCAGTTTAGCTGTCTGGATCTTGCGTGTCCTGTTTTCATTAACTTTCTGAACGGTCTCAAGAATTTTATGGATCCTCTGCTTATTGGTTGCTGAAATAAACAATACCGGATAGTCAGTAAACGGAGCGGTCTTTTCCTTTATATCCTTTTCATAGCTGACTGTAGATTTATTATCTTTTTCAATCAGGTCCCATTTATTAACAAGGATGATCAATCCTTTCCCATTCCCAAGAATAAGCGACAGGATGTTCATATCCTGAGCTTCGAGTCCTCTTGTAGCATCCAGAAGCAAAAGGCAGATATCAGAGCTTTCAATTGTTTTTACCGCGCGCATAACCGAGTAAAACTCAATATCCTCGCTTACTTTGCCTTTCTTTCGTAAGCCGGCTGTATCAACAAGCAGAAAATCGTGGTTGAATTTATTATATCGGGTATAAATCGAATCCCGTGTGGTTCCGGCAATGGGAGTTACAATATTCCTTTCTTCTCCCAGGAGGGAATTAACAAGAGAAGATTTTCCGACATTTGGTCTTCCCACTATTGCTACTCTTGGGATATCAGGTTCTCGTTCATTTACAGAATCAGGAAGTGAGCTTGCAACTTTGTCAAGCAGTTCACCGGTACCACTTCCATTTGCTGAGCTTATTGCAAAATAATCACCTAGTCCGAGACGATAGAATTCATTTGCATCGAGCAGCCTTTCATTATTATCGACTTTATTCACGACCAGCAGGACCTTCTTGCCTGATCGTCTGAGAAGATCAGCCACAGCTTCATCAAGGTCATTGATTCCACTTGATACATCAACCATAAAGAGGATTACATCAGCTTCATCAATAGCCAGTCTGACCTGCTTATTTATCTCACCTTCAAATATATCCTCCGAATTTTCTACAAAACCTCCGGTATCTATAACTGAAAAATCGACGCCGTTCCAGGTAGCTTTGCCATAATTCCGGTCACGGGTGACGCCACTCACTTCATCTACAATGGCATTACGGGATTCCGTAAGTCTGTTAAAGAGAGTAGATTTTCCCACATTTGGCCTGCCAACTATAGCCACAATTTTCCCCATCTGTCTGTAATATTACTGGTATCCGAATTTTTTAAGCATTTGCGGCTTCTCACGCCACTCTTTACTGACTTTAACATAAAGTTCAAGGAATACTTTTTTTCCGAAAAAATCTTCCATGTCTTTCCTCGCTTCAGTTCCTGTTTTCTTCAGCATCTGTCCTTTGTGCCCGATAATAATTCCTTTCTGGCTATCCCTGGCAACGTGGATCAGTGCCCTTATATTAATGATATGACCTTCATCTTTAAAGCTCTCTATCTCAATCTCAACAGAATAAGGTATTTCTTTCTGGTAATTGAGCAGAATCTTCTCCCTGATAATTTCCGATGCGAAGAATCTCTCAAACTTATCTGTCAGCTGATCTTTAGGAAAATATGGCTCCCCTTCCGGAAGCTTTTCCAGGACTGAACGAAATAGAATATCCAGATTGAAATTCCTGAGTGCAGATAAAGGAATAATATCTGAATCGGGAAATATCTTATGCCATTTTTCAACAGTTTTTTCCAGTTCTTCCTGATTGGAGAGATCAATTTTGTTTATAGCGACTATTACGAGTGTTTTCGAATCGATGATTTTCCTGAGGTACCCTGATTCCTCCTCAGATTTATCCTGAATATCAGTTACATACAGGATCAGATCAGCATCAACAAGTGCTGTATTTACAAAACCCATCATAGTCTCCTGCAGCTTGTACTTTGGGTTCAGAATGCCCGGTGTATCAGAATAAACTATCTGGTAGTCTTCACCGTTTACAATACCCATTATCCTGTGTCGTGTTGTCTGTACTTTCGGAGTAATAATAGAAAGTTTTTCACCAACCAGTGCATTCATAATGGTAGACTTCCCAACGTTGGGATTACCCAGTATATTCACAAAACCTGATCTGTGTGTCATTTTTAGAATTTAAAATGAACCCCTTTTAAGCATCGACACTTCCTTCTCAGAAAGAAATCTCCATTTTCCTCTAGGCAGATTCTTCTTCGTAAGTCCAGCATAATAAACTCTGTCGAGCTTTTTCACCTTATAACCCAGGGCCTCAAACAACCGCCTGACAACCCTGTTCTGGCCGGAATGAAGCTCAATTCCTATCTGTGTTTTATCTTCAGGATCAGTATACGAAATTGCATCTGCTGCAACCACTTCACCTTCAATATCTATCCCCTCTGTCAGCTTGAAAAGATCATTCTTTGAAACTGATTTATCCAGAAAAACATGATATATCTTTTTTCGGTTATATTTTGGGTGACTTAACCTTCCAGCCAGGTCACCATCATTTGTCAGAAGTAAAACTCCGGTTGTGGATTTATCGAGCCTGCCTACAGGATAGATCCTCTCCGGGCATGCATCTCCTATAAGATCCAGCACCGTTTTTTCTGCATGCGGGTCTTCAACTGTTGTAACGTATTCTTTTGGCTTATTGAGAAGTATGTATACCTTTTTTTCAAATGAAAGCTTTTTATTTCTGTATCTGACATCATCTGTAGTAAAAACTTTGGTACCCATATCAGTTACCACTTTACTATTGACCGTTATCAGACCCCTTTTTATTATATCGTCAGCATCACGTCTTGAACATACGCCACTGTTAGAAATAAACCTGTTAAGTCTTATCTGATCGGGTTCTTTTTTTGCAGGGGAATGAGATTTACCTTCCGAAAATTTACGTTTATCAACCCTTTTTCTCTCCATACCAGTCAATTATCAGGGTGCAAAGGTACAATTAAAAAGTGATAATGGAGGTTTGATTATTTTTTTGCATTTTTACAACCCATAAAAATGTGGCCATGACACTGATAAAATCTATCTCAGGAATTAGGGGTACAATAGGCGGAAAACCAGGTGAATGCCTTTCGCCGGTCGATATTATTAAATATGCCGGTGCCTATGGAACATGGATACGTAACAGGCAGAATAAGGAAAGAATATCGATTGTAATCGGCCGTGACGGTCGTACAACAGGCAAAATGGTTAGTGACCTTGTCTCAATAACCCTTAAGGAAATTGGTCTCAATGTTGTAGATCTCGGACTCTCTTCTACTCCTACTGTAGAGGTTGCCGTTACAGGTTTAAAAGCTGATGGCGGAATAATTATTACTGCAAGCCATAACCCTGCAAACTGGAACGCACTTAAGCTGCTTAATGAAAAAGGGGAGTTCCTGTCAGGAACTGACGGAAACGAAATTCTGAAGATCGCCGAAGAGGAAGATTTTACGTTTGCGGAGCATACAAAATCAGGCAGGATAATAAAGGACGATTCGTGGACAGAAAAACATGTTGACCTTGTTCTGGGTCTGAATCTTGTAGATTGTCAGGCTATTAAAAAGGCATCCCTCACTGTCGCTGCAGATTGCATCAACTCAGTAGGCGGGATGGTTTTGCCTCTTCTTTTTGAAAGACTTGGCGTAAAAAGAAGTATCCTTATAAATGCTGAACCTGACGGTATCTTTGCTCATAATCCGGAACCATTGCCCGAGAACTTAAAACAAATCTCAGCAACGGTAAAAACTGAAAAGGCGGATGTTGGATTTGTTGTGGATCCTGACGTTGACAGGCTGGCAATGATTTGTGAAGACGGCAGTATGTTTGGCGAAGAATATACCCTGGTTGCGGTGGCAGATTATATCCTGCAAAACAGGAAAGGAGATACTGTATCTAACATGTCATCATCATGGGCTCTGAGAGATGTAACCGAAAAGCATGGAGGATCATGGTTCTCATCTGCAGTTGGTGAAGTGAATGTGGTTGAAGAAATGAAAAAAAGAAAGGCTGTTATCGGTGGCGAAGGTAATGGTGGTATTATTTATCCTGAAATTCATTACGGGAGAGATGCACTTGTGGGAATTGCACTTTTCCTTACACATCTTGCAAAATGCAAAATGAAATGTTCAGATCTTAGGAAGACATATCCTGAATATGTAATAGCCAAGAAGAAACTTACTCTTGATCCAGGTAAAAACGCCGACAAAATCCTGGAGGCAGTAAAAGAAAATTTTAGAAAGTTTAAAATTGACCAGAGAGATGGTCTTAAAATTGAGTATGAGAAGGGTTGGGTACAGATAAGAAAATCAAATACTGAACCAGTTATTCGTATATATGCTGAAAGTAACACATCAGATGCCGCTGAGAAGCTTGCTGATGATGTAATGGATTTTGTTAAAAAACTTTAATTTTTCAGGTTTTTTTTTCAGCCGGGAATAAAACCAGTCTTTACAGTGTCTTTAATGCGTAACCAGTCTGTCTAACGATGTTAATTATTGTTAAATGTTGTGTTACAATAGCTTAAAGATTTTACATTTTTAATACTTTCGACGCTCAATTTTTGAATTATACCATATTAAGATTGTATGTAAGATGGAATTCACATATTTAATAGAGATCGAAAAACAACTTTTTAATTAATGAATTTCACCCGACATTAAAAATTAAATTATTATCTGATGAAAAAAACTTTTATTTATGCAGGTGGTGTTGTAGTGGTTATAGCTATTATAGTTATAGTTCTTATTAGCAAAGCAGCTGCCAAGAAAGACCTTTCAACACTTTATGCGGAAGCCCAGAAAGGTTCGTTCGAAATACTTGTAACAACCACAGGTGAGTTGCAGGCTGAGTATTCGACCGATATTAAAGGACCTGAAATGACCCAGAGCAGAAATATCCGTTCAGCGGATATTAAGATACAGGATCTTGTTCCAGAGGGAACAGAAGTGAAAGAGGGTGATTTCGTAGCTTCACTTGACAGAACAAGTTTTGACAATACACTTAAGGATGAGCTTGAAAGACTTGACACTTATACGACAAGCTACCAGATGAAGCTCCTCGATTCAGCAGTTACCCTCAGTAACCTTCGCGATAACATCAAGAACCAGGTCTTCTCTGTTGAGGAAGCTGCCATAACTCTGGAACAGTCAAAATACGAACCTCCTACAACACAAAGGCAGGCTGAAATTAACCTTGACAAGGCTAAAAGAACTCTTGATCAGCTGCAGAGAAGCTATGATTTGAGACATCAGCAATCAATTACTGACATTAAAAATCAGGAACAGGATATCCGCGATCAGAAACAGAGAGTTTCCGATCTGCAGACGGTACTTTCAAAATTTAATATTACTGCTCCTTCATCAGGAATGGTTATCTATAAAAAAGACAGAACAGGAGCAAAAAGAAAAATTGGATCTTCAATCAGCCCATGGGATCCGGTTGTTGCCACTCTTCCTGACCTGAGGTCAATGATCTCAAAAACATATGTCAATGAGATTGATGTTAGTAAGGTTAAAGCAGGACAGAAAGTAT
>JAHEYW010000004.1 GCA_023251395.1 Bacteroidales bacterium | reverse complement strand
ATTTAAAAGGAGCCTTCTTATACGCTAAAAAATCAAATTAATGATTAAGACATTATATAAAAAGTTCCCGTTTTTTTTCAATATGCTGGGTGTTCTGGTATTTTTGATTATAACAAGGACTCTTGATTCATTTGCATGGGTTCCGCCGGCCCCTGGAAAAACAAAAACAATCTTAGTGAACTATCTGTTTGAATTTATTTCAGTTTTACCATTTATTTTTATACTTATAAACTGTTTCAATTGGACATTAAAAAGAAAAAGGATTTTTCTGCTTTGGTCTGTAATATTTGGATTTGCATTAACAGTCCCGACGCTTGTTTTATTTTTAAGCAGCTGGCTGGCGATCGCTTTGGGATTTAAGGTACAGAATCCTTTATCGTTTGATCTTATTGAAAAGTACACACCGGGAGTAAGTCTGATGGTCTTTTTTCTGAGTGCAACCTATTTCCTGACTTACCTCGTTCTGCAAGCTGCCAGACAAAAGGAGACAGCTCATAAGACAGAAACATTGTCAAAAGATATTCACCTTAAAATGCTCAGGTACCAGATAAATCCGCATTTCCTTTTTAATGTTCTGAACTCGATATATGCCTTAATTGATGAAAACACCGAGAAAGCAAAGAAACTGGTTCTGGAGATGTCAGAATATTACCGCTATACATTGACTAAGCAACAGCAGACAATATCTATCGAAAAAGAGGTGGAATCAATTACCAAATACCTTGAGATCCAAAAGATGCGTTTCGAGGAAGAATTTCAGTACGAAATTGTTCTTGATGAAGCAGTAAAAAACATCATGATCCCATCTTTTGTAATTCACCTGCTTATTGAAAATGCAGTAAAATACGGGAAGAAGACAGAGGACCAGCGTCTTGTTATTCGTCTGCTGGTTAAACTGTTAAACAAGACTCTCTCTATCTCCGTACTGAATACAGGAAAATTAGTAAATCCGGCTAGAGTGAATGCAGCAAATTCTGATGGAACGGGAAATGGCCTTGAAAACATCAAGTACAGGCTTGGATTATTTTATAATGATGACTATTCATTTTCTCTGACTGAAGAGAACGGATGGGTAATTGCAGCTATTGAGATTAATAATATTAATACCCGGTAAACATTTTGAAAGCAATAATAGTTGATGATGAAAGGCTGGCAAGAGTTAATCTTTTGAAATTGCTGGAGATATATCCCGGAATAGAAATTGTTGGGGAGGCCGGCACATGTAGTGCCGCAACAGAACTGATAAACATGCATAATCCCCAGCTGATTTTTCTGGATATCCAGTTGAGCGGGGAAACAGGCTTTGATCTTCTTGCAGTAACCGGCAGGTCAGTTAAAATAATTTTTGTTACCGCATACGACGAATATGCAATCCGGGCATTCGATGTAAACGCAGTGGATTATCTGCTGAAACCCGTCAACCCCGACCGGCTGGGAGAATCTATTGAAAGGGTTATGAATAAGGGAATAACACAGGATTGTGCTGCCAGGGGCTATGATTATTCTGATAGTATATATGTACGGCTTAATAATTACACATCAAGGTTCATCAAGATCAGCTCGATAACATTTATTGAACCGGTTGGTAATTATTCCAGGATATTTACCTGTGATTGTAAACATTTCATGGTATTAAAAACACTCAAACAGTGGGAAGAAGATCTTCCTTCTTCAAATTTTAAAAGGATTCACCGGTCAAGTATCATCAATATTGAGCATCTCGAAAAGGTAGAAAAAAGGCCTGATAAACCACCGCAGGCTTTTCTTAAAAATATCACGGAACCACTTGAGGTAAGCAGAAGGTATGCCAGAAAACTTAAGGCATTTAATTGATAAATCTGCCCCTTTATTCTCAAAATTTACCGCTAATCATCTTTTCTGACCGCTGATCATATTTCCTTTTGATTAAGCGTTTTGCATTATTTCCTTTGGAATAGTTTAACCAATAATTAATGAAATAATGGAAAAGTTTAATCAGTCAGGAACCGAATTGAAATCACCTTTTTTAATAAAGTTTATTTCATTCATTTTAATGATTACAGTATTCTCAACACTGGGGTTTAGCCAGACTCTCAAACAGACAGTAAGAGGTACTATAAATGATTTCGATAGCAAATTACCGCTCATAGGAGCGACAGTATTAATCGTTGGTTCCGATCCTTTAATCGGAACGACAACTGATGCAAACGGAAATTTCAGATTTGGAAATATCCAGTTAGGCAGAATAGCAATAAAAATATCTTACCTTGGATATGCATCCAAAACCATTCCGGATATTGTAGTAAACTCAGGGAAAGAGGTCGTCCTGGATTTGACTATGCAGGAATCTGTTACAACAATGAATGAAGTTGTTGTAAACGGATACAAAAAGAAAGGAGAGGCAATTAACGAAATGTCTCAACTTAGCACACATTCCATTACCCTTGAAGAAACCAAGCGTTTTACCGGCGGTATGGACGACCCCGCCCGTGTAGTTGCATCATTTGCCGGGGTCGCCAGTACGCCTGACGGAAGCAGCGATATTATTGTACGGGGAAACTCACCAAAATATATGCAGTGGCGTCTGGATGGGGCAGAAATATCAAGCCCTTATCATATGGATGATCAAAATTCTTCCTTTGGTGCACTCACTGCCCTTAACAACAATCTTTTAAGCACATCAGATTTTTATACCGGTGCATTTTCACCGGAATATGGAGATGTGATCTCCTGTATTTATGACGTAAAACTACGGGCTGGAAATAACGAAAAATTTGAAGCAACAACCGGAATAGGTTTAATGGGAACAGAGCTTACCCTCGAAGGTCCGTTTAAAAAAGGATACGCAGGCTCATACCTGTTTAATTACCGGTATTCTACAATATCACTTATTAAAGATCTGGGACTTGTGGATGTGCCGGGAGGTGTTAATTATCAGGATGCCACTTTCAAAGTAGTTCTGCCCACCAGACGAACAGGTACTTTTTCATTCTATGGGCTTGGTGGCCTGAGTGGTGTTTCAATGGAAAAGATGGGGCCAACCGGTTTGTCTACCCCTGGCAGAACAACAAGCAGCGCTCTTGCCAGTAAAGATTATTATAAGGCTAATTACCTGGCCAACGCCGGAATGAATCATACCTTATCGCTTAATAATAATAGTTTTATAAAAACGTCAATTAATTATTCAGGATCAGGACTTAACGATGATATTTATGAGACTGATACTTTAAGAACTTACAACGATCAGAGTGAAATAACTGAAGATCAAATATCTCCCAGAAAGCACATGATCCAAAGCAGGATTATTAATTCAGCATTCAGGGGTGCGGTTACCTATAGCAATAAGATAAACGCTAAAAACAAATTTCAGATAGGCACAAAGTATACGCTGTATAACTACAATTACAATCAAAACATCTATAGCAATGAAGCAGAGTCAGTGAAATATATAAATGACTTTAATGTAAATGCAAGCACTATAAATAATTTCATTAGCTGGAAACATAGCTTAAATGAAAAAATAAGTGTTGTCGCCGGAATACATAACATGAATGTTTTAATGAATAATAAAAGCACTCTTGAACCAAGATTAAGCCTGAACTGGGTTATCAATAAAAGTAATTCCGTGCATGCAGGCTATGGAATGCACAGCACAGCAGAGCGGATACAAAACTATTATACCAGGATCCTTCAGGATGACGGTAGTTACAAACAACCCAATAAAAACCTCGGATTGTTAAAAGCCCACCATTTTGTCGTGGGCTATGAAAAACATTTTACAGAAAATCTTATGGCAAAGGTTGAGGCATACTACCAGTTTTTATATAATCTGCCGGTCGAAAATAATAACACCAGTTGTTATTCCACCATCAATGAAGGAATTGATTATAAATATGTTGAGCTTGTTAATAAAGGCTATGGTAAAAACTATGGCCTTGAAATGTCAATTGAACGTTTTTTTGATAAGAATTTCTACTTTCTTATTAATGGCTCGCTGTTCGATTCAAAATACAAATCGCTGGAAGGCATCTGGCGAAATACACGTTATAATAATAATTATATTGTTAATATATTAGCTGGAAAAGAGTTCCGGAAGCTTGGTAAAAAACAAAACCAGACTCTGGCGTTGAACACAAAAATATTCTTTGAAGGTGGACAACGGTATGTTCCTCTATTAAGAGATATTCAGGGGAATGTTGCAGTTGAACCACAGAACGACAGATATTTTGACTTCAGCAAGGCCTATAATGATAAATTTGAGGATCTTTTTCTTATGAATTTTTCAGTAAGCTATAAATTCAATAAACCCGGGGCTACCCACGAAATCTTCCTGGATCTGATGAACCTCACGAACAGTCAGGGCAGAATGTCGGAATATTACGACGATAGTAAACCCGGGAAAATTGGCTATATGAAGCAGTTTGGCTTTTTCCCGAACTTAATGTACCGCATATATTTTTAAAAATTAGACTTTCATGAAAAAATTAATCAAATTCGGAGAAGATGTTGAGGGATATAATATCCCGGTTTTAAATGAACGCGAAATCAGGGCAGCTGCAGGGATCCTGTTCCTGGCGACATTCACTTCATTATTGTTCATTCTGTTCAAAGGGAACTTTATTCCGATAAAGTACGTAATAACCTTTTTCCTTTTCGATTTCCTTATACGGGTTTTTATAAATCCAAGATTTTCGCCAACACTTATTTTTGCTCGTTTGATTGTCCGGAATCAGACTCCGGAATATGTTGGCGCAGCACAAAAAAAGTTTGCCTGGATAATTGGCGTTGTCTTATCTGCAACCATGTTCATCTTTTTTATTATTGTAAATGCTTTCAGTCCGATTACAGGAATTATCTGCCTTATCTGTCTCATATTCCTGTTCTTTGAATCGGCATTTGGAATATGTCTGGGTTGTAAGTTTTATCCCCTCTTCTTTAAAGATAAAGTGCAGTACTGTCCGGGAGAAGTCTGCGATGTAAAAAACAAGCAGGATATTCAAAAAACATCTCTGAGCCAGATTATTGTACTATTAGCATTCATTGCATTCATTTTCGTTACTGTCTTAATAATGAATGAAAGATTCAGGGAAAAGCCTCATAATTTATTTGGAAATAAGAAGACAGAGCAACCCAAATAATATTTAAAACTTCACAAATGAAAGCCATTATTTGTACAAGATACGGGCCGCCTGACGTTCTTCAAATCAGAGAAATTGAAAACCCGGCTCCCAGGGAGAATGAGGTCCGCATAAAAATTCATGCTTCAGCAGTAACTGCGAGCGATCTCTACATCCGGGGTTCACAGGTGCCTTTCAGGGTTCTGATCCCATTCCGGTTAATGATGGGGATAACAAAACCCCGAAGGCCTGTAATAGGGTTGGTACTTGCGGGAGAAATTGAATCGGCCGGAAAAAACATAAATCGATTTAAGCCCGGAGACAGGATTTATGGCCTTACCGGATTCAGTCTTGGGGCTTACGCTGAATTTAAGTGTATGAAAGAGACAGACTCGAAGCAGGGCTGCCTGTCGATGATGCCTGAGAATTTGTCTTTTGAAGAAGCCACTGTTGCAGCATACGGCGGACTCCTGGCATTCCAGTTTATGGAAAAGGGGAATATTCAGCCTGGACAAAAAGTTCTGATCTATGGGGCGTCAGGGACAACCGGGACAATCGCAATTCAATTTGCGAAGTTTCTGGGAGCGAAAGTAACTGCAGTATGCAGTAGTGAAAATCTGGAATTAGCAAAATCCCTGGGCGCAGATGAAATGATAGATTATACAAGAGTGGACCATTCTGAGCCAGGTGTAAATTATGATTTTATTCTCGATGCAGTTGGAAAAAACAAAACGTCCGGATTTAAAAAAGAGATCAAAAACTCACTCACTCCGGAAGGGAAGTATGTGTCTATTGATGATGAACCCCTGTTATTAGACTCCGCTCGTCTGGAAAAAATCAGGGTACTGGTGGAGGCGGGACATATAAAGCCGGTCGTTGACAGGTGCTATCAGTTTGAAGAGATCGTCAAAGCTCACAGATATGTTGAGAAAGGACATAAAAAGGGAGGAGTGGCTATTAAAGTATTATAACCAGTTATCACAATAGGATTTACTTATTTTCTATGTAAGTAAATCCACGTAATATTGCGGATTGCGGATTGGCTTCGCCGAGCCTGCCTGCGGCTCGGTTGCGGATTGAAGATTTCTAATTGCTTTTTTTTTTGAAAACTGATCTTAAGATTTATTTAAAGGAAAGCATGCACCCAAAATAGATTGATCTTTTCTGATAATAGTCGTATGTCCCTGCTGAATAATTTTTATTGTAAATCATACTTTTAGGATTATTGGTATTCAGCAAATTAAATATGGATGCAAAAATGACGAGGCTGTTTTTATGGATAGCAATCATTTTATTAATTGACAGGTTGATGGAATTGTAGTTACCAAATCTTTGAGAATTTATGTTTTCGCTATAAACCGGCTGGTAAAAATCTACTTCCGGATTGTAAATTGAATAGTTCACAGGTGTATAATATTTACCCTGCCGGGTCGACCAGCTAACAGATGCATTAAACAACCCGGGGTTAAAATAACTTAATGTGGTTACAAGAAAATATCCGACATTATTTTCAGAGTTGTACAACAATTCATTCGCTCCGATATCCGAATCTAAAATTGTGTTTGAAATGCCTGCCTTTAAAGTACGGGATATATTACGTTCAATAAAAACCTCAAGCCCTTTTATCCTTCCGGTACCCGCTGGATCTCCTGTTTCGAATTTATAGTATGCGGCCAGATTAATATTCGTTCTTTTGTTTTCAAACAGATACTCCAATGCTACCTGATCAGCTGAAAGCTTCCTGAATTCAATCTGTGAATAACCCGGTTCGGTCAGGTTATTGTACCTGCCGGCGGAGAATAATACTGAATGACTATTCATAAAATTATATCTCAGATTCGTTTGTAAGCTTAAATAGTCGGGTTTGCCCGTTTGCAAAAGATTGATGTTCTTTCGTATCCCAATTCCCCAAATAATATTTTTTACAGGTTTCCATCGAAGATAAAGATATGATTCCGGTAAATTATTGCTAAGTAAAGTGTCATTATGAAACGAGGGTGATGCAGGTGACATGGCATAGTAGAAAACCGGGACCTCACTTTTGAAACCAAATTTTCCAAATTCATTACTTAACCCGGTCTGAATATATAATTTCTCTGAAAACAAGTACTTATAATTAAGTGAAAAATAAGCCTGCCTTTGCCTGACAATAGAACTGATATTGCCAAAGGAAAAGTCTGACCGGCTGAAATTAGTTCCGGCGTTGAGCGAGATGTAATTCTTAGATTTGTGATATTTTAAATTTAATACGCTGAAATCCCTTTGGGTTTTCGCTTTTGCGTTATCGTCCCATGTAAAAAGACGAAGTAATATATCAGACGATTCAGAAACAAAATAATTATAGAAGTTCAATGAAATGTTATTTGCGATTTCATTATGATAATTCAAACCTATATCATTTGAATTAAAACTTTTTAAATGATCGCTCAGTTCAGGATTAACAGACAAAAACCCATTTGAAAACATCAGGTTACCATAAAACTGGATAAAGCTTTTTTCAGATATTTTTTGTGATGCGCTTATCCCTGTTGTTGCAAGTGAAGCAGAAATATTAAAATTACTGCTTTCTAACTTTTCTTCTGTTTCTATATCAATCATCCCGGCACTGGTATTTCCATAAATGAGGGGAGGATTTGAAGGATAAACCAGCATATTTTTAATTAATTCAGGATTAAAAAGACTGAAAAATCCTATCCCGTTTATTTGTGAATTCCGTACCGGATTGCTTACCGGAACCCCATTCAGGAAAACCCTGGTGCGATTGGAAGAACTTCCCCGAAGCTCCGGATTGGCTGTCTCATTCGTATTTGTTGATGAAGGCAATAAAGCAATTGCCTTTAATGGATCTCCCGACGCCAGTGGATTTAAATAGATCTTCATCTGATCAATTTTCTTAATAGAGAATTCTATCGATATGGATTTTCGTCCTTCAACAACAACTTCATTTAAAGTCTGAATATTTTCGGACATGATTATATTGACCGGGACTGATAAGTCTAGACTATCCAGGGATATAATTAATGGGTTATAACCAATGAATGAAAATACCAGATGCTCCCCTTTAATAATTTCAGGATTTGTGATCTTCAGAATAAAGTCACCGGAGACATCTGATAATGTGCCTATCGTTATTTGCTTTTGCAAATATGTGTTTGCAAACCCAAGGTTGCCCCCCTGCATGTCAGAGATATGTCCTTTGATTATTATTGTCTGAGAATAGGTGGCAATCAAAGAATTCAGGAAAACAATCACAAGAAGTAATAATATTTTTTTCATTTTAGTATTTTTAATTCTTCGGAAAGTTTAATTATCATATAATCATAAGGATACAAAGCAGATGCTTCCTTGTAATATTTTTTTGCCTCATCATATAGTTTTTGCTTTATATACACCCGGATAAGCATTTCATAAGCACTGTTCTTTCCCCAGCTTGGTAAAATTGGATTTGCAACAGACTGCTCTTTCAATCTGATTGCTTTTAATAAATAGCCGGCAGCTTTTTTACCCCCGCCATACTGTGCTGGTGAGTAAAAATCATTTGACCCTAAAACATAATAAGCCCGGAGATTTAGAGAATCAAGCTGTAAAGCTTTTTCAGCATTTTGCCTGGCCTGTTTTGAAATACCCGGGATTTCCATTCCCGAAGCATATTGTATCGAAAGACTTTCCATTAAAGACAGTAATGCGAGATGTTCTGAATTTGGATTCGGGATTTTATTTAACTGTATAATTCCTTCATCAAGGATCTTCTCTGCTCGCTTATTTTCTTTTTGCATCAGGAATAAAATAGAATGATAATAACAGGCGTAAGAGTACCAGTAGGTAATAATGCTATTGTTATTGTTCCTGTTCATACTCAATAATTCCTTTTCCAGACCAGCAAGGTCTTTATCTGAATTACTTATTTTCCCATTAACAAAAGCATTTTGCACATGCGCCTGAATATTGATCAACAATGTGTCGGTTTGATTAGTCCTATACGTGGCGGCAGCCGGGGAATAAATAAATGAATCTGATTCCTGTTTCGAAATCATGATGTTTCCCCTGCCCGTATTCGTAAGAAATACTGTGCAGATTAAATAAATTATTGTTTTTTTCATTGCTATTTGTTTTTATAAATTACTTTATTTTATAAACTATATTGATAAAAAAAATCAATTATCCGTTTTAAGGTATTGTTTTAGACTCTCAACATATTCTTCAAATGCTTTTATCCCCTTCTTCGTTATTGTAAGTGATGTATTTTGATAATTGTTCTTAAATGATTTCACAACTTCAATATAGCCCGCTTCCTGTAGCTTTTTTATCTGAACACTGATATTGCCGGAGGTCGCATTAGTTGTTTCCTTTATAAGGTTAAAATCGACCTCATCACTTGTCATCAGGAGAGAAACAATGGCGAGACGTAATTGGGAATGCAATAATGGATCCAGGTCTTTATACATGGCTCTCTTTACTTGAATAATTAAGGATTAATCCCGGTATAACAATTCCGATTAAAGAAACGATCGATAAGATCAACGGATGATACTCTCTTGAAATAAAGAAAGACACGTAAGCAATTATATTAATTACTAATCCTGAAATCATGAAAACTCTGCTTTTGATCAGAATACCTGCCATAAGCGGCCACATTGAGAACAGAATCAACATAAAGGGAATTAATGCAATTCCAAATTTACTCCAAAAGAAAAACCCGGCAACCATTAAATTAAATCCCAGTATACCACTAAGAATACTGATAAATCTGCCAATAATATTTTTTGACTTAGTTGCATCTCTTTTCTTTTTATAATAAAAGTATGTAACTGCGGCGGCTACAGGCATAATAAAATATGGATAATAATCAATACGGTAATATTCCAGTTTAAGAAGGACAAATTGCGCTAAACTTGCGACAAAACTGCATAATCCAATAAATATGAACGAAAAGCCATTATCCTTAAATCTTGATTTAGCCTCTAGTATTACATTCGTAATTAAAGCTAAGCTTTCTGATGGTGTAAATTCTTTGCTTTCCATAGTATAGTTTTATGCAAATATAAACAAGTTTATAATATAAACAATAAATTGTCAGAATATTTTTAAAAGCCAACCAATTAAACCAGTCTGATGGCATCCTGGTTTTAAGTTTTAAACTCTTGTTTTGGGGAAACGGGAATATATTTTATCTGAATGCCAGAATTCAGCCGTATCACGTAATTCCTTACCTCAACAGCAATTCTGATGTGTTAAAAATTGAATTCAACCCGTCTGAGATCTTATGCTTATAGGGCCAGTCGAGATAATTAAGGTCGTGATTGTGTCCCTCAAAAAAGAAACACTTTAAATTTGTTTTACCGGCTTGTCTGAATCTGTTTTGTATATTATAAGCTCCTTCAACAGGAACACTTCCATCTTCAATACCCTGAAATATGTAAATCGGAATATCAATCCTTAACAATCTTGTTTTATTAGCCTCAAGTTGAAAATGTGCTTTCAGCCAACCGCTCGTTACCCTGAAATAATTCTGCCATATCCACGCATCATTACCTGAACTGACCATTTTTAGTATATATTCAAAGAAGGGGATTGTTCTTGCGGCAAAATCTTGATAATCAAGGACAGTGTCTTTAACAATATTGAGTGATTCAAAAGAAGCGTTACCTAATACCCGGGTCCTTCCTAAAAGTGCGCTGGAATCTGTCGACTCATACTCTCTCCTGCTTATCAGATTGTCCTTATTAACATCAAAATATTTGCGAAGGTTAACAATAGATGAGTTTCCGGAGTATTGCCATTTTATTATATCATACAAATTATCGTTTGCATAACCAAACAGCAATAGTCCATCGATTTTTTCAACTTTCCTGTCAGCTACCATTGAAGCAATAATTGTCCCTTCACTGCCACCAAGCAAGGCTATTTTTGAATTTGAAAGTCTTTTGTCATGCCTTAGCTGTGATATCATTGATTCAATATCTTCAGCTTCAGTTTCCGGCAGGTATTTCGTGTATCTTACCGAATCAATTTTATCAAAGTAAGGGGGCTTGTCTCCTATATCAACCCCTCTCCTGTTGTACGTGAAAAATCCAATACCTCTTTTGTTAAATTCATCCGCAAAAAGATCGAAATAGTTAAATTCCACATTCCCTATTTTTCTCTTGTTGATATAAGTATTAGGACCGGTTCCGTGAACAAATATGATAAGCAGGGGAACATTATCTTTATCCCGTGGGAGCATCAGCCTGCCGGAAATTGTTTCACCGTCCGACAATCCAACTTTGATAATCTCTGCTCCGCATATGGAAGCACTTATCATAAGAACAAATGCAAATATTAATATCTTTTTCATTCAGTTAATTTTTATGCTTTATTATTCTCAATATCCAATATTTCAAAACCATTTTCAAAGGGAATCTTTGGTCAGCCGGGCATACAAATTTTTCATGTACTCAAGATTCTTAATCTGATATTCTCGTATTTTTTTTGCGGTGAAAAGGGCAACGACAGAGCCCACAATGAACCCTACAATCAAACCAATTTCCGATTCTGTATTTTTTATTACTTCAATAAATGGTTTGCATTCATAATAGACATGTATTGATAGGTTTATCAAAACTAAAAGTATGGGCAATAAGACTATATAGAGTTTACAGTACTTCCCCGTTGCCCATCTTGATAACAAACTGATTCTCTGCGCCATCCAATCCTTTAATGGAAGGTCGAATTTATTGTTATGAAGCTTCTTCAGCATAAGTAATGAAACAACCAATGAAATAAGCGTAATTATGCCAAGTACTGTATTGTTTAGCTGGTATAAAAGGTCTCCCTGCCTGTTTAGGGCTGTAATGATAAGGAAGATGATCAGGCCGACACAGACAACTATATCGATCATCAGTAATATCAGAAATTTTTTCATTGTTTTCCTGGTTGTTGCAGCCAAGGATTGATTCAGCTCATACATTGTCTTATGCTTAATTTCCGAATCAATATTTTTCCAGATGTTTTGTAGATTGTCAGTTCCCATTTTCTTTGAGATTTAATGTTTTTTTCAATGATTCTTTTGCCCTGTTAATCCGGACGCCTACATTGGATTTTGAAATACCCAGTACTTCAGAGATTTCATCATAACTCCTTTCTTCCAGATATAGCAGCAAAATTGATTTATCGATTTCATTGAGGTTGCTTATTGCCTCCAGTAACATCCTGAGATTATTATCCTTTGACATTTCTTCATCATAATCATTTGTATCAATGGATTCGGGCAACTCTTCCCGATACTCAATCTGCGATTTTTTCTTTAATCTGGAAATAGAGGTATTTATTGAAACAGCATAAATCCAGGACCCAATGCTTTCTCTGTTTTTTAAATCGGGATATGATTTCCAGAGCTGGTACAGGATTTCCTGGAAGTTATCCTCCCTGTCAGTACTATTCCTGAAATAGATGAAGTTAACCTTGTGCAAGATTCCCTGATAATTTGATATAATCTCGAGAAATTCCTCCTTCAATGGTTTCATTTTGAAATTGTTTCCTATAAAGTATAACTAAATCATGATTTATTACAAGAAAACTGAAAAATAATTGAATAAATTTATCAACTGCCTGAATATTTGAGAGTTAAAGCGTGCCTGATTTTATTGAAATTATCAGCCCCGAAGTTTGCCTGACTATCAATGATATCTGTAAGAACCGCTTAACACATTTTCGGACCGCTTACCATATTTTCCTTTGATTTAGTTTCCATCTCTGTTTCCTTTGGGTTTAAATTTCTTTAAACTAAAACCTTAAATAGAAATGTGCACCAAAACTATTAAGATCGTGCCCGGAATAAAAACAATTTTTATTTCGCTGGTTTTTTCATCTGTTGGACTATCCGGTTTTACTCAATCAATACCTGCCGGAAACCTTTATCTGGGTCAGATCCCTCCCGCAAATACACCTAAGAGATTCCCGCTGACGGTCAAACAGGGATTCTTCGCTGCAGAACGTATTGCAATCTCGCCTGACGGGAAAAATATCTATTATTCGGAGATTAAAAGTTACTACCCCATAAAAGGAGAGAATATTAAAAGGTATAGCTTCTCAAACGGAAAATGGGAAGGCCCTTTCGATATGTTTGATGGCTATGCACCTGCCTTATCAGTTACAGGAGATACGATGTACTTTGAAAGGAAGGATTTAATAAACAATTCCGAGTCATATATCACTGTAAAAAAGGGATCTGCCTGGGGAAATCCCAAAAGGATCTTAACCAGGCTAATTAAAGCACATTATTGCCAGACTACAAGAAATGGAAATTATTATATATCAACCAATTCAGGCAATGGTCTTGGGTTAAATGACTGGTGCAAGGTTTTTATAAAAGGTATTGATACCACTGCAATAAGCCTGGGAAGGCCGCTGAACAATATTGTCGATAATCTCGACTTTTTTGTTTCGCCCGACGAGTCTTATATGATAGTAACAAACCGTCCCGGATTAAGTATTAGTTTCAGGAAGAATGATGGGAGCTGGACAAACCCGGTAAACTTTGGTCGTAAAATTGACTTCGGCCTTGGAAGCTGGGGTCCCTGGGTTACTCCTGATAATAAATACCTGTTCTATTCAACTGGCACCAAAGCCGATTATTCCGATGTTGGTGTTTTCTGGGTACGGATCGATGATGTGATTGATAGTCTGAAACACATTAATTTTTAAGTCAGGTTGTAAAATCAAATTGACCATACCATAAAAACGGATTGGTAAATGAAAAGATCTGACTTTCCAAAAAATCCGCACATTATATGTTCCTTTGTTGTTTCAAATTCTTATAAATTGATGCAACATGGACCAGGACATAATTATACTTGCGGAAAATCACAAAAGATCTCTATCATCCACCTTAATTGTAGTTGAGCAGTTACTCATCGATATGCAGCAGATGATGGTAAATTCAAACCAGGGATGCTGTTATGAGATCAATAATGATATTGATAATGAAACTATTGAACATAATAATAAAGTGATTGGCGAAGCACTTTCATTGATTTGCCTGTTAAAAGAAAAATATAACACCGAAAAAACTGTTCAAAGCCTGCAACGGGTTATTAACGCCAAAAAAACAAAAATCTGGGAAACTCTTAATAATTCAAAATCAAGAAGAATGAAAGGGTTTGGTGAATTTCCTCAGAAACTGGTCAAAGAATATGATAATGATCTTGATAACCTGATATCAATATCAGAAAAACTCAGGCTCTGAAAAATCAAACGCATCAGGAGTAATTTTGATACATATAATTGTAACATTCAATAAAATCTGCCGTCTTTACTCAGTAAAGAATTTCATAAATCATGCTCCATAACTTCTTTCTTTTTGCTGTAAGGAATATTTCCAAAAATAAAGGTGTGACTTTCATAAACGTAACGGGGCTGGCAATCGGACTTGCTGCATCACTATTAATCTTATTATGGGTTCAGGATGAATTCAGTTTTGAAAAATTCAACCTGAATGCGAAAAACATTTACAGGGTTGAAGAGGATCAGTTTTATTCTGGCGCTAAATATCATGTTACAGTCACCCCACACCCAAGCGGACCTGTCTGGAAGGAGAAAATTCCTGAAATAAATCAACAGACTCGCATAAACCGTCTTCCAAGGATTTTATTCCGGCAGGAAGATAATGTTTTCTTTGAGTCGTCAATAATAGCTGCCGATTCAGACTTATTGAAAATATTTACATTACCTATGCTGAAGGGAGACCCGCTTACTGCACTAAGCTCTCCCAATTCAATAGTTCTGACTGAAAAGCTGGCAGGAAAATACTTTGGCAAAACCGATCCTGTCGGAAAAACCCTGACCCTTGAAAACAAGTACCAGTTTATGGTAACAGGAGTATTGAAAGATCTACCTAAAAATTCCTTGTTTAATTTTGAAGGAGTCCTGCCGTATTCATTCTTGAAGGAGATTGGTGCAATAAGCAATTCATGGGGTAATAATTCAATCTTTACTTTTGTTCTTCTGGAAAAGGGAGCTGATATAAATGCAGTTAATAAGAAACTTACGGACATTGTCCTGGAGAATAACCCAACGACAACAACGAAATTTCTTTTGTTCCCATTACTTGATATTCATCTGCATGGTCAATTTGGCTTTGGAACAAACAATGGGCCAATAACTACCATATATATTTTTACGCTTATAGCAATTTTTATATTGACCATTGCCTGTATAAACTTCATTAACCTCTCAACTGCAAAGGGCTCCCTCAGGGCGAAAGAGATCGGGATCAAAAAAGTTGTTGGTGCAGATCATAAAGGAATGATAATTCAGTTTATGCTTGAATCATTGTTACTCGTTGCAATTTCACTGATTTTTGCACTAATTCTGGTTGGATTATTCCTTGGGGTTTTTAATAATGTTTCCGGCAAGCATTTCAATCTGACCGATCTTCTGCAGGTAAGATTTATCTTAAGCTTTATAATTGTAGGATTACTTGCCTGCTTTTTTTCAGGCATTTATCCGGCATTTTATCTTGCTTCCTTCAGTCCGGTGAAGGTTCTAAAAGGGGATGTTGTTTCCGGAAAAGGAAGCGTCCGGCTCAGACAAATCCTTGTTGTGGTGCAATTCACTCTTTCTGTTTTAATTGCAATAGTCGCTGTATTTACCAACCGGCAATTTAAGTTATTGCGGGAAACAGATCTTGGATTTAATAAAGAGAATCTGATCTGCATCCCAATGGCAGAAGACATGAAGAAGAAATACTATTCACTTAAAGAAGAACTCCGGAAAGAAACACTTATTCAGGGAGTTACTGCAGCCAGGAGTAACCCTGTAATGATTGGAAGCAATTCGGGTGGGGCCAGCTGGGACGGTAAGGATCCGGAGAAAGTTGTCCTTATCGGAGTTAATACCATTGATTATGATTATGTAAAGACAATGGAAATGAAACTTGTTTCTGGTCGTGATTTCTCGATAAATTTCCCTTCTGATATTGCAAAGGACACTACAGGCAATTTTCTGATAAATGAAGAAGTAGCAAAGATAATGGGTGTTGGTGACCCGGTAGGGAAAAATTTCAGGTTCATGGGTATTCATGGAACAATAGCCGGAGTACTGAAAAACTTTCATTTCAAAGGTGCTGATCAGGCCATTGAACCAATGGCTTTTGCCCTTACACCTCCAAGCAACCTTGGCAACATTCTCATCAGATTGACTCCCGGAAATATTCCCGGTTCTCTGAAATCTGTCGAAAGAAAATGGAAAGAGATTTATCCTGAATATCCGCTGCAATATACCTTCATTGATCAGGATTATGAAAATCTGTTCAGATCCCAGATGCGGCTTACCGGGTTACTAAAATATTTTACAATCCTGGCAGTGATAATAGCATGTCTGGGACTTTATTGATTATCATCATATTCTGCCGAACGAAGGACACATGAGTTCGGGATAAGAAAAGTTCTTGGAGCCGGCAATCTCCGTATTATGTATACTTTATCGGTTGAGTTCCTCGTGCTGGTCCTTATTTCTATAATTATTGCAATCCCGACAGGCTGGATTATCGTTCACAACCTGCTTAAACAATTTGCGCTCAAAATAGATCTCAGTATACCGATATTTGTCGGTATAGGTGTCGGCGCAATCATAATTGCTTTGGTGACAGTCAGTTTCCAGGCTTACAGGGTAATCTCAGTCAACCCTGCAGAAGCCTTGAAGGTCGAATGAATTGTTGTTGCAGCACTATGATAATTTTACAGGATCAACAGGAATCAGCCTGCCAGGACTAAACCATTGCTTTTTTCAATCTACTTATATGTACCTTTGATGCCAATTATTGAGAGGCGGATGAAATTGAATTTTTGCAGCCTGAGCAGTGGGAGCAGTGGAAATTGTTATTACCTGGGAAACGAGTTTCATGGAATTCTGATCGATGCCGGAATTTCCGCAACCGCCATCCGGAAATTTCTGAAGAACATGGATATCTCCATGCAGACAATTATGGGTGTCTTGATAACACACAATCATATAGATCATATCAAGGGACTGGAAGTCCTTACAAGGAAAAACTATCTTCCTGCTTTCACCACGCGGAATATCTGGAAAAGTATTCTCTCACCACAAATTCAAATATCAACTGACTGTATCCGTGAGATCCCCCTTCAGCAGACTTTCCATCTGGCCGGCTTCGATATAGAAGCATTCCCGGTTTCCCATGATGCTCCTGAAACAATCGGATTCCATATTTCTGCCGGGGACAAAAAGATAACAATTGTTACTGACCTGGGTCATATTTGCGAGACGGCTTCCCGATATATTAAAGCAGCTAATTTTCTTGTAATTGAATCCAATTATGATGAAGAGATGCTGAAGAATGGAAGCTATCCTCATTTTCTAAAAGCAAGAATACGCTCGGATCACGGTCATCTGGGGAACCATCAGACGGCCGATTTCCTGGCAGAAAATTTTAACGAAAACCTCCGGAGTATTTTCCTTGCCCATCTTAGTAAAAACAATAACACTCCTGAATTAGCTCTTGAAACTTTTTACAGGAAATTCTCAGAAAAAGGGGTTACATTGAGTGAAAATCAGAAGGTATCTGTATTACTTCGGAATATGCCTTCAGAGATGATAATTCTGACTGAATAGTGAATAATTTTTTAACCTCTGATTTTCACGGAGTTTACCACGGAGTAAACACGGAGTAAACACGGAATGAATTTTATTTATTGAAAATTCATCATTTTTTAGGGTGATAGGAACAGAGCCACTCTGTGCCAACACAGTGTAACTCCTTGGTCAGCTATTTTTTAAGAAATGTGCGTAAAAAGTAGTTGCGATTTATTTTTGTGGCTGCGGATTTAAAGGTTTCTTCCATTCAAGCTGTGTGTTTATATTATCGTGAAGCTTGTACTTTATTATATGCTGTTCAGGAACAGCGCTTCCTATAATATCAATTTTCCCTCGTTCGGTATTCCCGAATCCTGCTGCAGAAAGATAATTCAGGTATCCGACATTATCGAGCTCCACTCCCATTAGTCTTGCACACATGCTGTCAACAGCCACTACATCTTCTCCTGCAAGAGCTATCTTATGATTTACCGGAGTTCCTTCTATCGGTCCGTTGCCCTCCATTCCTTCAACACCATCGACAATAGTAAAATCGGGGCGGATATTCTGACCCATTAAATAAATATTATAGTGAAGGAATCGTTCTCCGCCTGAATGCATCCTGCTTTTGTAATGCTTTCCGGTAGTTCTGTCATTTGATCTTACCAGTGGAGCTCCCATTGCCAGATTTTTTACTCCGGCAGTCATTACCACTCTGTTATGTGTCTTCAACCGGGTTAATGAAATGATATAATTACTTTTATCCGTCAAAGTTTCAGCAATCGGTATCTCCTCCTGATGGAGGTCGGGGTCAATAATGAAGAATGGCGTACCTTTTGAATTATTCAGGTCAACAAACTTGATATTATAGTCCTTTTGAAGGTCGAGATATCCATAATTTTTAAACCCCGCTCCCGAGTCGATAACAGAGCTGGCTTCTGCAATAATGATCTGTTTTTTATAGATCGGTTTCATATATTCAAGAAGGGCGCGTAATGCATCAACGTGTGTGGCACAAAGGGGTACCGTTGTCTGGACCATATTTACTTTGATGATGAGCTGCTTATCTTTTAAACCTTTTCTGATTTCAGACTCAAATGGCTTAACAACCTCGTATAGCATCTGGTGCCTGTCCGAACCGGTCGTGAATGAAACACTGCTGTTTCCTTTGGATAATACAGGCTTGGGGGCTGGTTTCTTATCTGCCGGTTCTGAAGCTATTACATCTTGTAAACCTGCAGCCAGCATACCTGCTGCTCCAAGACCAAGCATTTTTAATGCCCCGCGCCTCCCTATCTTCAACTGATTTTCTGATGTGCTCATGGTTTATTGTTTTTATATGAACCTGTTTTCGATCATTCTCTACCTACCAAAATACTTTATTTTTCGGAAACATTAATCAGGTTCATCTTTTTCATTTAAAGAAATTGTCATTGATTCCTTTGAATTGTACCTTTATTGAATAAAAAGGTACTCAGGTAAAACTATTTTGATCCGGAGATAATGAAAAAACAACTATCGCTCTATTCATTAATATTCATTCTTTTCATGGTTTGTTTTTGTCAGCCGTCCTTTTCTCAGGCTGAACTGAAAATAGCCAATATTGGAGACTTTACTACCCGGAATGGTGATGTAATTAAAAATTGCAAGGTCGGTTACAGAACCCTGGGCAGGCTTAATGCTGATAAAAGTAATGTGATATTATGGCCAACGTGGTTTCAGGGCAAAAGTGAGAGCATCATAAGCGGAGGTTTTACCGGGAGTCTTTTAGATTCATCCGGTCTCTATATTGTAATTGTTGATGCGCTCACGAACGGGGTCTCCTCATCGCCATCAAATACACCTGGATTTCCTGATATCACAATACGGGATATGGTAAATTCACAACACCAGCTTCTGGTTAACGTCTTGAAAATAAACCATCTCCTGGCAGTAATGGGGATATCGATGGGCGGCATGCAGACATTTGAATGGGTTGTTGCATATCCCGGCTTCGCTGATAAAGCGATTCCAATTGTGGGGACACCAAAGCAATCATCTTACGATATACTTGTGTGGCAGACAATGGCAGATCTCATTACCGAAGCAGGATCAGATAAAGTGAAGCTTGACTTTGCATACCGGCGTGCATATAATATATTGCTCATGAACCTGAATACTCCGGCATATTTTGTAAAAACAAGAAATGAGGAGAGCCTTAATGCTTTTCTCGGGGGAGAATACACAAAATTGATGAAGCCGGAAGATTACCTTGGAGGATTGAAAGCTATGATCTCACACGATATCTATAAAAGTGCAGGAATCAGTTTCGATGAAATCAGAAACAAAATAAAAACAGATATGCTTATAATCTTATCTGCTCAGGATCATCTTGTTAACCCTGCCTCAGCTATAAAACTATGCGAAAAACTCAATGCTCAGCTGGTGACGCTTACTGGCGATTGCGGACACACTGCATTTAGCTGTGAGACAGAAAAGGTCAAAAATGCAGTAACTCCATTCCTTAAAAAGAACAAACCACAATAGACCCAACCGTTGACTTTAGCCAGCGGTAAGTCCCCGGGTTTTAACCCAAAATGACCTTGAACGTTAAATTTATCTTAAATGATGCCGGATATAGTACTAAGCATCAGAATATAAGTAAATTTGCATCCATTAAAAAAGTGTTTAATATGAACTGGAGAAAAGTGAAGAAAGTGATTATTCCTTTGGTAATTGCAAAATTAGTAATCCTTTGTTTTGTTCTCTTCGGTAATGATGTTGTAAGCATCTCCCGGGATATAAACTATAGCAGCTATTCCCAGGAAGGATATGACATGGATTCTGTGGTTCTGAAAAAACAAAAGCTTATCAGAGTTGTCCGCAATGATAAGGATCGTGGTATTTCTATAATCCTTCGGGGGAAGAAGAATGCCAAACCACAAAAAGACAGAGAAGAAGAGCCAACACTCCCTGTTGTTGACTAAATATCTGGAATAATCTGGAATCTTAGCGTTTCCCCAACCTTGTTTTGTAACAATCCTGACTTTGTCCCAGAATGTTAATATTGTGCCTGTAAGTAAACCATTTACACCCGATTTTGTTTAAGGTTATATTAAACAGATCATGGAAACAAATAAGGGGCTTAAATGGGTTATTTTACACACGGTAGATGATAATAAAGTAATCCTTATCCGTTTGATTGTTGGGTTAGTCTTCCTTTCAGAGGGAATTCAAAAGTTCCTTTTCCCTGAATCATTGGGAACAGGCAGGTTTTTACAAATTGGTTTCTCCAATCCAGGTTTCTGGGCTTATTTCACTGGTACCTTCGAAATTATTTGTGCTGTTTTCATTTTAACTGGTTTGCTTGTCAGATTGGCGGCTTTTCCTCTTATTATCATCATGTTTACCGCCTTTATAACAACGAAATGGCCAATTCTGCTTAATAAGGGTTTCTGGGCGATGGCTCATGAATACCGGACAGATTTTGCAATGACAGTATTACTTTTTTATTTGCTTATTTCGGGTGCCGGCAACTGGTCGTTTGACCTTACCCTGAATAAAATATCCAGGATAAATAAAGAATTCCTCGTTGTCGGTATTCTGACAATAATACTTTTTACCGGATGTCATAATTCTTCTGCTATTTCAGAAAAAACAGCAACTTCAGCAATTCCTGTAACTGTGACAGCATTACGCAGGGGCCCGGTTTCAAATTATCTTGAATTAAGCGCAACATCAGCATTTCTTTTTAAGGCTTCGGTCAAGGCTCCTGTGACCGGGTATATTGAAAATATGTTTATTAGTCAGGGCGATGCTGTTGTAAATAACAAACAGTTGTTTACTATAAAAACGAAGGAAGCATCTGCTATTGTGAGTGATTCAACGAATACCCTGAATTTTAAAGGCAATGTTGATGTCAGGGCCGCCGTTTCAGGAATGGTTTCTTCTATTGATCATCCTAAAGGTGATTATGTTGCTGAGGGAGAACAGTTATGCCAGATAGCAATTCCTGAAAGTTTTGTATTTATACTTGATATACCTTTCGAACTTTCAGGTTCTTTAAAAATTAATTCAGCCTGTGAAATCATCCTGCCGGATGGCAAATCTATTCAAGGAGTAATTAAGTCCCGGTTCCCATCAATGAACGGCACCTCGCAAACAGAACGGTTTATCATTAAACTCTCAGAACCGGTAAATCTGCCGGAAAACCTGATTGCTAAAATCAGGATAATAAAGGAATCCGCCGGGAAAGCCGAAAGCTTGCCAAAATCAGCCATTCTTACCGATGAAACCATGCAGAATTTCTGGGTAATGAAACTTATTAATGATTCAACAGCTATTAAAGTTCCGGTGATAACCGGTATCAGCGAAAACGAGTATGTTCAGATTAAATCACCATCATTTATTGATACTGATTTATTCCTCTCCTCAGGTAATTTCGGATTGGGTGATACGGCAACTGTCAGGGTGATTAAACCATTAAGCAATGGACAATAAAAACATATACAGGTTTTTCCTTAAACCAATCCTGTTTGTTCTTATTGCTTTTCTCCTTTGGGGAATCTATTCTTTTACAAAAATGCAGACATCTCTTTTTCCTGATGTTACATTCCCTAAAATAACCATAATTGCCGACAATGGTGAACAACCAGTTGACAAGATGATGATAACAGTAACCAAGCCCCTGGAGGTTGCAATAAAAAGAGTCAACGGGATTACCACAGTAAGGAGCAGCACAAATCGCGGAAGTTGTACAATAGATGCTTTTTTCGACTGGAATGTGGATATCAATCTGGCAAAAACCCAGCTTAATGAACGGATTAATGAAATAAGAAATTCTTTGCCATCATCTGTAAATATTGTGGTGGAGGCAATGAGCCAGTCAATTTACCCTGTTATAGGATATACAATCGAAAGCGATAAATATGGTCAGATAGAACTGAAAAACCTGGCTCTTTTTAATATCAGACCACAGTTTTCACAGATACCAGGCATATCCAATGTAATTATCAGGGGAGGAAAAACAAAAGAATTTGTTATATCTCCAATCCCCCAAAAACTGGTCTCGCTTGGGCTGACCCATGATGATATAATAGTCGCACTGGGGAATACAAATTTCATAGAGTCCAGCGGACTACTTTCAGATTATCGAAGATTATATCTGTCGCTTACTGATACAAGATTTAAAAATATTGGTGAATTAACTGAGGTTACTATTAAAAATGATGGCCATCGGATAATTAAGCTCCGTGATGTGGCACAGGTTGATCTTCAGGAGCAGCAGGAATTTATCAGGATCAACGCAAACGGACATGACGCTGTGCTTATTGACCTTGTAAAGCAGAAAGGAGTGAATCTCATTGACTTTACGAATAGTGTGAACTCAAAGGCATCAGCGATTCAAAAACATTTGCCAGCAGGGATCTCTATGAAGCCATATTATGATCAATCAGCATTTGTAAAAAACTCTATTGACAGCGTTCTCAGAAGTATTTATGAAGGATTGTTCCTCGCCATAATTGTTGTTATTCTGTTTTTACGCTCCTTCAGGGCAAGTCTTAATATAATCCTTATAATTCCTGTAACGATTGCACTTACAGTAACAGTTCTTCATTTTGTACATATTACTCTTAATATCATGTCGTTAGGTGCAATAGCAGCATCAATCGGTTTGATAATAGATGATGCAATAGTTATTATCGAGCAATTGCACAGGGTACATGAAGAAAATCCGGAGAAAGACAAGTATACCGTTGTCAGGGAATCAATGAAGATGTTCCTTCCGGCAATGATAGGATCCTCATTGAGTACCATTGTGATCTTTCTGCCTTTTGTAATGATGAGCGGAGTTGCAGGAAGTTTTTTCAAAGAACTGACTCTGACCATGGAGATAACCCTGGTTTGTTCCTTTGTCGCTACCTGGATAGGGTTGCCTGCCCTGCATCTGTTTTTTGGTTATAAGCAACATAAAAAGCTTCCTGTTATTGAAGAATCCGGGGTTCCTCTTAAACGTCAGAGACTATGGTGGTTGATCTGGTTTTTTAACAAACCCTGGTTTGCAATTGCTTTCATTCTTTTGCTGGCAGTCTCTTCCGCTTTACTGATAAACAGGCTTAAAACCGGTTTCTTACCTGAGCTTGATGAAGGATCAATAGTCCTTGATTACATTGCTCCGGCCGGGACAACCCTTGACGCATCTGATGCAATACTAAAAGAAGTTGATAAGGTTGTACTGAGTCATCCTGACGTTGAAACATATATGAGACGAACCGGGACCAACATGATATCGGGAATAAGTATGGCATCAGGAGTAATTCCGCCTAATTACGGAGATTATCTGATCCAGTTGAAGCCCGGTACGAAACGGAAAACAGAGGATGTCATTTCCGAACTTCGCGACAGGGCCACAGCTGTTGCACCGGCTCTTGAGATAGAATTCGGACAGAGGATCGCTGATCTGCTTGGCGATCTGATCGGTCGGCCCCAACCTGTTGTCATCAAAATATTTGGAGACAATCAGGCCACACTGTAGGAATTAGCGATCAGGGTGCAGGAAAATCTTAATAAGGTTAAAGGTGTTGCCGATATAATAAATGGAATTATTTATGATGGCCCTTCTGTAACTGTACTTCCCGACCAGAGTAAGCTGGCACAGTACAAAATAACCCCTTCGGATTTTCAGACCCAGCTTCAGGTTTATAATGAAGGAATACCTGTCGGACAAATTCAGGAAGGGGAACAAATGCTGAATATCCGGTTACGTTATACCAGTTTTAAAAACAATAGCGTTGACCTGATAAAGAACCAACCAGTATTTTCACCAGATGGATCATACAAACCATTAAAGTACTATGCAAATGTCCAATTATCTGCCGGAGACCCGGAATTAACCCGGGAGGATCTTAAGTCAAATATCGAAGTCACTGCAAGGCTTGAAAATCGGGATATGGGTAGTGCAATCAATGAAATAAAGGAGGTAATTGCCAAAAATGTATTGCTACCGCCAGGGTATTATATCGAGTATGGAGGCACCTTTCAGCAGCAGCAATCATCCTTCCGGGAACTCTTACTCATATTGATGACAGCAATAATACTGGTATTCACTGTTCTTTTATTTCTGTTCAGAGATCTTCGTCTTGCATTATTGATCATATTTATTTCAGTTCTGGGAATCGGAGGGTGTATCTGGGCTTTGTTCATTACTGGCATTCAGCTGAATGTCGGAAGTTATACAGGTATTATTATGATTGTCGGGGTTATCGCAGAGAATGCAATTTTTACTGTCAACCAGTTTCTTACGACTTTAAAGACAACATCTGATGTTGATAAGTCTATCAACTATGCTATTTCACTTCGTATACGTCCAAAACTTATGACAGCTATCGGTGCCATTCTGGCGTTAACTCCCCTGGCACTGGGAATTGGCGTGGGAGCTCAGATGCAGCAACCGCTTGCTATTGCAGTAATCGGTGGATTTATAATTGCAATGCCTCTTCTGCTGATGGTGTTCCCGTCGCTGCTTAGGTTACTTTACAGAAACCCTGCAAAAGAGACAAAATTTGTTTATATTAATGAAAAATTTATATGAAATGAAAAAAATCGTACTTATAGGTGCAAGCGGGTTCGTTGGCTCAGCAATTCTGAAAGAAGCTCTTGACCGAGGTCATAATGTAACTGCAGTAGTACGTCACCCAGATAAGATAACTTTGGTTCATAAAAATCTGATCGTAAAACAGGGGAATGTCTCTCATAGGAATGTTGTGGCTGAAGCAAGTAATGGTGCTGATGCTGTTATTAGTGCATACAATCCTGGCTGGAGGAACCCGGATATTGCAGCAGAAACCACATCTGTTTACAGAACTATCCTGGAAGGTGTCAGGCAGTCGGGTGTAAAGCGGTTACTTGTTGTAGGCGGGGCCGGTTCCCTATTTATTTCACCAGGGAAAAAACTAATGGATTCAGGCGTAATACCTGATTCATTTCTGCCTGCAGTAAGGGCTCTGGCCGATTTTTATCTGATTGATCTTCAGGCTGAAAAGAGTATTGACTGGGTGTTTTTTTCTCCCGCTGGTATTATAGAACCCGGTCAACGGACCAATAAATTCCGTCTGGGGAAAGACGATTTAATTGTTGATTCCAAGGGTGAGAGCAAAATTTCAGTACAGGATTATGCTGTCGCGATGATTGATGAACTCGAAAAGCCGGCACACCACAGGGAAAGGTTTACCATTGGTTATTAATTTGTGAGGAGGAAAGACCAATATGCGAACATTCTCCTGTTATCCCTCTTTCTGTTTCCGGCAATAACTGTTCACAGGGGCAAGTTTTTCAATTTAATTTAAAAAACTGTCCCTCCATTATTGTTTAGATGAACAGGCAGCAAGAAGCCTGGATTATTTTTATTTGCTTAACTCAATTAATTTGTTCTTTGCAAAAGGTTTTACCAATGAGATCTGCAGACTAATCGAATTACTATTTGCAATTTTTGTAAATACCTCTTTTTCTTTTTCACCTTCATTCTGATAAGCCAATCCCGCAAAATAGTATGGTACGGAAATATTTAAAGAAGCCATGAATTTAACAGCTTCTCCCCAGTTCTTTTTATCGAAAAGATTTCAACCAATTCATAATGCAATTTCTTCGAACTTAAAATAAATAATCCTATTTTTATAAGGATATTGACCAGGAAACTATTAAAACCAAACCTATGAAACTTCCTTTTATAAAATCATCTTTTTTAGCAATCCTTCTTTGCGTCCCTGAGATTTTCTGCACTGAATAAGCCTATTTTTTTGACCAATTAATGAGGGGTTAAACTCCTGATATAACTATGAAATAATTACTTTATAAACGAGAGTACACAATGGAAAGAAAAACGTTCTTACAAATGGCAGCCACTGTACCTGCCGCTGCTGCAATCCCAAACTTTGGCAGCCTTGCTGAACCACAGAAAGGGAAAGTCACCATAACTGATGTAAAATTCATGCGTGTTCAGATAGGTAGCAGAGGACATGTTCTGCCTCTGGTTAAAATCGAAACCGATGCAGGTGTTTATGGAATTGGTGAATGCCACCATGATATAACCGGACTGGCAGCCAAAGAGGTAGTTCTGAACGCGTTCAAACAAATACTGGTAAAACAGGATCCTTTCGATATTGCACGTCTCACTCAATTGATGAAGTGGCGTATATCATATACAGGTGGCAACGGAGGCATTGGGATACATGCAGTTACCGGGTGCGAAATTGCTCTCTGGGACCTCACAGGAAAACTGCTCAATATGCCACTCAGAAAAATTCTTGGAGGAGGATGTTATGCTGATAAAGTAAGAGCTTATCTGACAAGCCAGCCCAGAAATATGCTCGATAAAGCCGTCTGCAAAGAATGGATCGATTACGTTAACGCCTCAGTTCAAAAATGGACTGCTGCAAAACCTTTCAGAATCTCCAGAAGGCCCGGTGGTAGTGAATTAAATCGCCGTCTCTCCAATGCTGAGCTGAAAACGAATATCCAGGCATTTAGTAATTTAAGAGAGGCAGCTGGTGATGATTTTGAGATTATTGTACATTGTCACTGGGAATTTGGGTTTTATGATGCATTGAGTTTTGCAAAAGCTCTGGAGCCAATCAGACCCTGGTGGATCGAGGACCCAATGCCAATAAACTATGTTGAAACCTGGGCCAAACTTACTGCTGCTTCACCAATATGTGTCTCTACAGGCGAAAACCTTTATACATTGTATGACTTCCTTCCATTTATTGTTAATCAGGCAGTTCATATGGTCGAGATCGATATTTCAATGGCTGGTGGATTGCTTGAAGCAAAGAAGATTGCCGAACTGGCAAACACCTACTATATGCCCGTTGCAACCCACAACGTAATGGGTCCTATAGCAACAATTGCTTCAGCAAATTGTGCCGCAACCATGCTTGATTTTATCGGTCATGAGAGCTACGATTACAGCAAAGATTCCCGCGATGGTCATGCCAATTGGGGTAGTCTGGTTGTATACGACAGAGATATAATAAAAGACGGGTATATTCAACTCTCTGACAAACCTGGTCTCGGACTTGACCTGAATAAAGATGTGGCCATGAAGTACCTGGTTGAAGGTGAAAAATGGTGGGGATAAAAAGTGATAACGAATATAAAAAAGATAAAAATGAAGAGAAGGAATTTTATCAGAAACCTGGCCATCACAGCCCCTGTACTCGCATGTTTACCCTCTTTGGACCTTTTTGCCAATCCTCTGAAAGGGAAAGTAAAAATTACTGACGTACAATGTGTCAGGACAAAAATAGGTATGAGGGTAAGTCCTTTGGTCAAAATCACGACCGATGTCGGTTTGATCGGTATTGGAGAATGTCATCACGACGAGAATGGTCTCGGCGCCAAGGATATTGTCCTGAATGTTTGTAAACCCATACTGATGGGACAAGACCCGTTGGATCTGGAGTATCTGGTCTTCAAGATGAGCACGCGCACATCATATTATGGGGGTAATCATGGAATAGCAACACATGCTATAACCGGGGTAGAGTTTGCAATGTGGGATCTGATTGGAAAAATCACCGAACAACCTGTTCGCAAGATTTTAGGTGGTGGAAGTCATGTTAATGAAGTCAGGGCTTATGCTTCGTCCCGTCCGCGAAATATGATGGATATAGATTCATGCAAGGAGTTTGCAACATTGATGAAAAGTCAGGGCTGGACAGCATGTAAGAGCGATATTGACAGGGATCAGTCGTGGAACCGGCTCGACAACCGCAGGCTTTCAAATATGGGAGTAGACAAAATTGCAAAAGGCTTCAGCAATATGAGGGAAGCATTGGGACCTGAATTCGATATAGCTGTTCATTGCCATTGGGAGTTTGATTTTGATAGTGCATTACGTGTTGCTAATGCTGTTGCTCCTATGCGGCCTATATGGCTGGAAGATCCTCTGCCGATTGCCTATAACGAACAATGGGTTAAACTAACCGAGAAATCACCTGTTCCAATACTTACTGGAGAGAACTTATATACCCGGGACGACTTCCGTCCATTTATTGTGAACCAGGGGGTGAATATGATAGAGATTGATGTATCTATGGCCGGAGGGCTTCTGGAAGCCAAAAAGATAGCCGATCTTGCAGAAACTTACTACATACCGGTTTGTACACACAACGTAGCCGGTCCGATTGCGACAATCGCTTCAGCGAATTTTGCAGCAACCGTACGTGAATTTGTAGCACATGAAACTTTTATCAATAATCCAATGAACAGGGCCGGGAAGGGAATAAACGGAGATCCTGATGTTTTGGGTTACGATAAAGAAATGATCAAAAACGGACACATTCAACTGAGCGACCGGCCCGGATTTGGTATCGAGCTAAATGAAAAACTGATCAAAGAAAAATATCTGGTTGAAGGAGAGACCTGGTGGAAATAACAACAGCTTAAGTTTTTTCAGATATTAGATATGCGACAATCAGGGACTCTGGCTTCTAAAGTCAGAGTCCCTGATCATATAAGGCTGTAATAAACGTGGTTGTCAGATAGAAAATCCTATTAGCAAAATATCATCAACCTGATCAAGTTCTACCTTCCACTGCAAAAGCGCATTTTCGTTGGATTAGGGAAAGCCGAAATCTCGAAATTTATCTCCCTATTTTCCTTTGTACCTGAGACAATTAAGTTAGGTTGCTGAAATCCTTGAGTTATAGTTTTATTAACATTTTTTATTGTCTGATAGTTATCCGGGATTTCGCAGGTAATCCGGGATTGCATATTCAGCAAACTCATCGAAGACTCCTTTCCCAAAGATAAGTCTTGACATTGATTCCGTTTCATACCTTGCTCCATTCAATGCCCTGTGTGGCCTGGGTTCTGGAGGCAGCCCTACATAATTCATTATTACATCACTGCTTAAATCCGATACCCCCTCCTTTAACGGAGGAATTATTTTCCTCTTAAGAAAATGAGCAAAGACAATAGAATGCTGATCTACTTTTCTTTTTCCCAAATTGAAATTTAGTCCGAATCTTTTATAGCTCTCTATCAGAAAACTTATATCAAAATCAACATTCTGACCGGCAATGGTTTTATCTTCGATTAATTCTGTCCAGTTTTTGAAGCTTGATAAAAGTTCCTGATGCGAGTCGATTTTTTTATCCTGGATTTCTTCAAGAGTAAATCCGTTTATTTCTAATGCCTGAAAATCTACTTCAGCCCCACTCCAAATCTGACATTTTCCGCTGAAATAGTTCGATGGGTTACCAAAATCTATAGCACCAATCTCAATTATAGAATGGAGTCGTGGGTCAAGACCGGTTGTTTCTATATCCAGGACTATCATAAAAGATAGATTTTATGTAAAAATATAATTTTCAAAAGTCCGGAGCTACCGTTTATTAATATTATTCAGTGGAATCTGGTTTGGTTACCTATTCCTGCTCCCTTCCCTATTTTATGTTTCAAATTGAAATTTGTTTATGGAAAATGCAACAACATAAATAATTCACAGTCTTTTAATTGAATATAAAAACAGTCACGCCATGAAAAGGATAACAAATCATTCAATACTCGTTGGGGTGCTATTGTTTGGAATTATCATGGCAGTTTCAGGAACATTCAGCTGCTTAAACCATCAACAATTGATACTATGCTGAGGCCTCAGCATATTAAGAATATGGCAGCCGTTCAAACGATAGACAATACACTTGATGAGGCATTGAAAACATATAAATAAGGAAAAGGAAAATTATGAATCGGGGAATCAATCTCCTTCTCACTTTGAAAAGCCATTAACCCCGACTAAATAATGCCAGAATAAACTGACAACTATTCGTTAGAGTTAAATCCCTAAAAGATTCAGATAATCGGGCTAATGTTTACTGCTAAACAGGGTAATGGGTATCAGTTTTTCACATCAGCCTTCCCAGCCTCATCCCATTTCAGTTTCCAGTAAATAAGATATAAAATAGACGGTATTGAGAATATCAGAAAAACAGGGATCGCACTCCACCTCATTGAAGCTTCCTTATTGAACAAATTCAGGACAAAAGTTAAAATAAACCCTGAAAGGGAGATAATCCCACCTAGACCTTCTTTCCAAATTGCCATAATAAGACCAGCAAGAGCAATACCCCAAACAGTGAAAATTACCAGCAAAAAGGGAGAAAATGAAGCGACTGCAGATCCAGCGTGCCTTTTTTGACCTTCCAGCATTTCACCAATAAACATAAATAGCGTGAAGAGCACCATCAAAGTACCGATTACACGGGCTGTCCATCTGAGACCGTTGTATGAATTTCTTGTATTCATGATCAGCTTATTTGGTTCAAACTAAAGATTGTCATACACAATTTACGTTTTTATTCAATAAGGCAACTACTTACTGATTAATATCATATTCCCGGTTATTCAATCATACGAGAATATAAATACCGCCAATGGTTGCCATTAATTAATGGTTCTGTCATGTTGCTGGAGAAGAATGTAAACGATTGCATTCCGGCAAAGTAATTAAATACCTGGAACAAAACACGTCAAGGGTGGACTGCCCTTCGTTTCGCTGATCCTGAAAGTAATAAATACAATCGGATAACTAGAAATCCAAGGAACCTATTCCTCTTCAAATCATTTGTGTGGTGAAAAAGACGGAGATATTAATATCGTTTGGCTAATTATTTATTTCAATTGCCATCCCATCCTGCCAGTCTCGCCCAGAGCCACCATGCAGCATAGGCTTTCATATTCCCGTTTATATCCTGGGTATGTGCCGGGGAGCAACTGTACCAGTCAACTCCTTTTGTATGGGAATTCTGCCATTGGGTTGCCCAGTTTGCATCCAGCGTACCGTTTCCGTCGGAGTCATAATCGCAATTATCATTTGGTTTCTTATCGCCGAAATAAGTACCATCAGGGTTGTAGCTCTCAATATCTTCAAAATCATATAAGATCTTTTTATTCGTTTTACAGTAATTCCTTATCTGCTCATTTCTCAGATGCAGGTTACCTGTAAGCCCTGTTCCGTCAAGATGTCCGGTCATATACACAAATTTTACAGACGGATAAGATGTTTCAAGAGCTGACATTAAATTCAGATAATTATTTATATCAGCTTCTGTCGCCGATGAAACCTGCCCGCACCACGACCAGATTATAACATTCACGTCTGAATTGGCGGCAAGATAATTACGGGTTCGTGTTGCCCAGGTTGTTCTGTCGGGATCCCCCAGATCACCAGACATTGCATAATCATGGAGACCAAGCGCTCCACCTGTTCCACCGATATTCCAGGAATACTTTGTTCCCTTGAATGTAACAAGTCCTGACATACCGGAAATGAGTTGACTCCCATGAGAGGTGTGTCCGTATCCTATATGAAGATTTAGTTTTGCTGTGTTTAACCATGTATCGGGTATTGATCCGGTCTTTATGCAGGAATGATTGATTATCATATCATTTACAACCGGATTTTTAACCGGATCTTCATTTTTCTGTTTATTGCAGGCAGATAAGATTAACCCGATAAATACCAGGAGGATACTTAAGCTTTTCATAACAAGGAAACTTAGTTTTTGGAATAGTTCATAACTAATTCTATATGTTCAGACAATGTTCAACAGAATAAGGTTGCATTCCGATATAAACACATAAAATTTGAAGCACGATTAAATTATTGCCGGAAAAGGGAAGTCTCCGGACTTCATCAAAACAATCCGTAAAACTCTTTCTGTTTCCCATAGATCTGCCTACAGCTTCGCTCACCACAATGTATACGCGAGGGTGAAATGCGAACTAAAAATCCGGACGATAATTGAGTTTGATGTATATCCGGCTATACCACTTTATCAGGATATTTCAATCCCTACGGGGCAATGGTCCGATCCTGTAACTTCCTCAAGAATAAATGCATCACGTACAGACGGAAGAAATAATTCGCTTACGAGGAAATAATCTATTCTCCAGCCAATATTCTTTGATCTGGCTCCTGCCCTGAAGCTCCACCAGGAATATCTGTCTTTTACATCAGGATAGAGAACCCTGAATGTATCAGCAAATCCACCGCTTGTAAAACGATCCATGCCATCGATCTCTTCCTGCATGTATCCGGCGTTTTTATTGTAGTTATCTTTTGGCCGGGCAAGATCGATTGGTTTATGAGCAACATTAAGGTCACCACAAACTATAACTGGTTTTGTCTTTTCGAGGCTTTTCAGATAATCAAACAATGCCTTATCCCAGTTTTGTCTGTATCCCAGTCTTAATAATTCGCTGCCGGAATTCGGAACATAAACATTAACAAGGAAATATTTTTCAAATTCCAGGCATAAAACCCTTCCTTCCGTGTCGTGTTCGCCAATGCCAATTCCTTTAGTTACAGCCAGTGGCTTGACCTTCGTAAGAGTTGCAGTCCCTGAATAACCTGGTCTTTCGGCAGAACAGGAATAAAGTTGGTAACCATCGAGCATCCCGATTGCTTCTGCCACCTGGTGATCCTGCGCTTTGGTTTCCTGAAGACAAAGGATATCAGGGGACATCCTGTCAATCTCTGTAAAAAAGGATTTTTTAGCAATCGCCCTGATGCCGTTAACATTCCATGATATGATTTTCATTTATGGTGCAATTTGTTTCTTGATTCTGAATTATAACAAAATTACATCAATAATTGTTTGAGCCTCCATACGAGTCAGGCCCTTGCCGGGCACGATTAACAGCTTCGTTGTATAATATTTGTTGAACCACTTCCCTGTACGCACCCAGGTTATGGGCTTTTTTAATCCTTTTAAGATATTTTTGTGAGAGGGGAAATGATTGTATAAAGAACTCCCAGAAAGAATACATTTTCATCAGAAGATGTTTTGGTCCAAATAATGCCTCTTCATAGGAAGAAAAGAGGGCATCATGAAAAGAGTAAAATATTTCATATCTATTTCCTGGATAGACAGGATTATCTGCTTTAATCATAGCGGGTAAAAATGGGTCCGAAATCAGACCCCTGCCTATCATCCAATGATTGATAGCCGGGAAGCGTTCTTTCATTTCCCGAAAGCGCTGGATTGATGTAATATCACCGTTATAGAAAATTTTATGAGAGGTTTGTCCGAGGCAGTTTTCAAAGGCTTTAAGATCAACTTCCCCCTTATATATCTGTTTCCCAATTCGAGGGTGTATTGTGATATTTGCCAGCCGGTATCTCTCCAGTACAGGTAAGACATAAGATATTTCTTTCGAACTTTCGTAGCCCAGTCTCATTTTTACCGATACCTGAATATCTGTCTCAGCACAAACCCTGTTTAGAATTTCGTCAATCTTCTCAGGCATACTCAGCAAACCGGAACCCATTCCTTTTTTTGCGATCATAGGATATGGACATCCCAGATTCCAGTTCAGTTCATTATATCCAAGCTTTTGAACATACTTTGCCACAAACAAAAATTCATCGGCATCTTTGGTAATTATCTGAGGAATAAGGTCAAGCGATCTATTATTTGCAGGTAACAGATCGCGTTCATAGCCTGGTTTAATTTCCTGTTTTTCATTTATCCGTATATATGGGGCAATATATTTGTCAATCCCTCCAAAAAACTGTTGAAAGGCATTACGAAATCGAAAATCAGTAAATCCCTGAAGTGGCGATGAATAAATAGTAAGCATTGTTATAAAATCAGTTCAGATTCGAATCTCATTACGACCCGGAGATGACAAAAATAGTAAAACCGGTCTTATCTAAACCTGGCGCCGGAAGAATAAGTGTGAGTGTGAGAGTGAGTATTGAGAAAAAAGAGCGATGTGCTCGCTCTCGCTCTCACTCTCGCTCTTTTTTAAGTGGGCCCAGCTGGGCACGATCCCCCGACCCCCTGATTATGAGTGAAGTCATCTGTTATTTAAACACTTACACTGATTTGTACTGGTTTGTACCACTTTGATTTAGGTTTTGGGATTGTATAAAATATTTCACTGTTTATCACTTATTTTCATAAATACTGGCACCAAGACGGGCACCAGTTTTCAAAGCAATATTTAAATATTTCCATCGAAGAAAAAGTATAAATGGAAAAGCCAGCTGCCTTAACCATTTCTGGCCCGAATTCATTGACCACTAATAGCCAGAGCTATATTTTTGGTTTTTAATAATTTATGCGATTTACAAACTGACCGGCCAAATGTGGTCAATGCGTCAGGCTTTTGCATCAGACACCGCGGGTTTTTGATGTGGCTAAAATTAAAAACGCTTATCTGCAGAACCTTGATCCATCTTTAACAGATGATACCATGTTCCTTGAAAAGACAGGGGAAAAGATCCACCCGGTTGAGGGCAACATAGAAAATATTAAAATTACAAACCCCGAAGACCTCTTTAGGCTGAAGAGACCAATACACATGCGTATAGAAAGGTGAGATTATAGAAAGTTCTTATCAAGGAATTCTTGAAATCTGACCTTATACTGATCGCTTACAGGAATATATTCTTTCCCAAAAACAATCCTGCTCCGGTCAATTGTATCAATTTTTTCAAGATTTACGATAAATGAGCGGTGGACTCTCATGAATTTTTCAGGAGGTAATTTGGATTCAAGAAGTTTCAGGGAGGAGATGGAAAGGACAGGTTTCCCAACATTGTGCAGATATACCTTTACATAGTCTTTTAGTCCTTCGATGTAAAGGATATCATTAAAATTGATACGTTTTATTTTGTAATCCGACTTGAGAAAGAGAAATTCATTGTTTGCTTCAATTTTATTTAATTCTCTTTGCTCCAGTTTTATCATCTTCTGCGCTTTCCGTAAAGCGGTCAAAAACTCTTCATAGCTGAAAGGTTTTAAAAGGTAATCAACGATCTCAAGCTTATAACCCTCTATGGCATATTTTTCAAAAGCTGTAGTGAATATCACCTTGGGTCCCTTTTCAAGTGATCTGGTAAATTCAATGCCGGAAATATCAGGCATCTGGATATCCACAAAAATGAGGTCAACTATTGTTTTTGCAATAAAGTCAGCTGCTTCCAGGGGATTGTCGAATTTTCCCAGGAGCTTAAGCCCTGGTGTTTTCGCAATATAGTCTGTAACAAGTTGCAGAGCAAGAGGTTCGTCGTCTATAGCAATAGTGGTTATCATCATTTGAGGACACAAAAAAGAAAATAAAAGGGGCTTACAGACAACCCCTTTTAAAAATTCTCAGAATTATTTCTTGTCGTATGCTGCTGTGGTTTTCATTTCTCCTCCATCCTGAGAGGGCATACTCTGATCGTTTATTAATACTTTGCCATTCTCTGCAAGTTTCCATGTTTGGGTTGTTTTGAATTCGTTTCCATCCATACTCATAGTCGTAGAAATGACAATTGAAGTTTTATCAGCTGACCAGGCTACGACAGATTTGGACTTCATATCCATAAAACCGGTATTTTCTGTTGCCTGGCCATCCAGAGAATACTTTGCCGACGTTTTCATCTCTCCGTCAGGTCCTGCCATAATACTCTCAACAGTCAGATTATTAGCGGCCTGTGTAACTGTCATGGTGGTAGCAGCAATCCGGAACTGGCTGTCGCCAAATTTACTTTTCGATTCATTAAGGCTCCATGTACCTGAGAAATTTGCCTGGGCAAATATTCCCACAGAGAGCAACAATAAACAAGAAATAACTATAAGTTTCCTGTTTCCAATAAGATTTAAATTTTTCATTTCTGTGTGTGAATAAAGGGTCAGATAATTATATAAATAATTTGATTTCAATAATTTGTCAGGCCAGAACCGCTTATATATGAGGAATTCTACCCGGACAGTAATATTTCCGGTACAATATTCAAAAGGATTTCAAAAGTATCTTCGGTTTTATTGATTTTTAGTGAATGCTTGCCTGGAAAAAGAAGGTTCAGTCGTTTGCTCACATTCTCAAGACCGATACCCGAGGTTTCTGAACTGGTTTCTACAATGCCATTTCCGATGCTGTTTATACAGGTGAAATTAATAGAACCATTATCGATATACAGTTTTATATCAATGAATGATTTTCTGCGATTGGTTATTCCATGCTTAAACGCATTTTCGATGAATGGAATAAAGAGAAGCGGTGGTATGTTTAAATCGTCAAATTTATCAGGAAATGAGACCGAAAGCCTGATCTTATCATTCATTCTCAGTTTCATAAGATCGATGTAGCTACTCATGAATTCTATTTCACTGCTTAATCTGCAACTCCCGTTTTCCGAATCATAGAGCATATAGCGCATCATCTTTGAAAGTTTTAATACTGCAACTTTTGCATCTGATGCGTTTATACTTATAAGTGAATATATATTATTTAGTGTATTGAAGAAAAAATGAGGACTGATCTGGTTTTTCAGCATGGCAAGCTCTGAGTTAAGCTTCTCCTTTTCCAGTTCTTTCTGAAATTTTTCTATCTGCGACTGACGTTCGACAACTCTTATGCCCATGGAAAGGAAAATGAAAAACAATGAAGTGAATCCGTACCTGAAAAGCTGAACATCCCTGTATGTTGGCCCTTGTTTATTATCATTGCCGGGATTGTCCGGAGAATAATTTTTAATCTGAGCAGCCTGGCTGACTGTAACATGTTCGATGACAACTTTATTTGTAATGTCAGTCACAAAATAAAGTGAGACCAGCAATAACAGCGACAGTATAAAGTAACTAACTCTTCTGTTCCTATAAAAAAACCAGGGAACCAGAATAAAAAAATTTGTATAGAAGATTATTCCGTATATAATAGTATTGCAAAAGACAATCCACAGAAAATCATTCCCGACCTGCCAGCTTTTGCTGAAGTACAGCGGTAAACCAAGAAGTATTGTCCATCCCAGCACATGTAAAAATATCTTGGTTTTATTTCTGATAAGTAAAGGAGTATTCATTCCGTGGAAATTTGTCTTGTTGCTTTGGATCAATGAATGTTAACTGATTTCAAATTTAGTTTATTCCTTTAAATTATTCATACCTGAGAGCATCTATGGGATTTAGATTGGCTGCTTTTCGCGCGGGATACCATCCAAAAAAAACGCCGATAGCGAAGCAGACAGTAAAAGCGAGAATAACGGTCTGGACTTTAATTACCGGTGGGATATTAATTAATGATCCTGCTCCCCTTGCTATAAGATAGCCAAAGACTACACCGAGAGCGCCACCAAGGGTACTTAACATGATTGATTCTACCAGGAACTGCATAAGAATATCCCTGCCCCGGCCTCCAATCGACATTCTGAGGCCAATTTCCCTTGTACGTTCAGTTACAGAGACGAACATGATATTCATAATTCCAATACCCCCTACCAGCAAAGAGATACCGGCAATCGCTCCAAGAAGAATTGTCAGAATACTCGTAATACTTGATACTGTTGATATCAGTTCTGACTGCGACATCACCCTGAAATCATCCTCCTGCGTTTCTTTTAGTTTATGAGTCCTGCGAAGCACCCCGGTAATTTCCGAAATAGCTTCTGCACTTTGGTCTTCAGTTACTGCGGAAGCATATATCCCATTTATATAATCTATTGCTGCAAGCCGTCGCTGCACAGTGGAATACGGGGCCAGAATCAGATCATCCTGGTCCTGACCCATACCGCTTTCCCCCTTATCCTTAAGGATGCCGATAATAATGAATGGTATATTTTTTATTCTTATACTAAGTCCCACGGGATTTGCACCAGCACCAAAAAGGTTTTCAATAACTGTCTGACCAAGAATGCAGACTTTTGACATTGATTTCAGTTCGGAATAATTAAATATCCTTCCGCTTAATATCTCAAGTTTCCTGATTTTAAGATAATCTTCACTGACCCCGTAAATAGTGGTCTGAGTATTTTGATTACCATATATTATCTGTCCGTTCGCTCTGACCTCGGGAGATACGGCTGCAACGGAGGACGCCTCGGAACGAATTGCTTCAACATCAGAATATTTTAAAACCATTGAGCTTGAGGCGCCCAGGCTTACGCCTCCTCTTCTTTGCATATTGGGCATAACCATAACCATATTAGTTCCCATGCCCGACATCTCTTTTGTAATATTCACTTTTGAACCTTCACCAATTGCCAGCATGGCTATTACAGAGGCTACACCAATGATAATACCCAGCATGGTAAGGAATGCCCTGAGCTTATTCCTTATCAAAGCCCTGATGGCTATTCTGAATAGATTTGAGTAGTTCATTTTCGATTTTATAATTCGATTTCATCATAATTTTCCACAGGCAGGTTTAAGAGCATATTTTTTGCATTTAGCCTGTCGTTCACCAGGTTTTCACGCAATATCCTGCCATCGCGGAATATGACGTTTCGTGTAGCAAATCGTGCAATATCAGCCTCATGAGTAACAAACAAAATGGTTCTTCCCTGTTCATTTAATGTCTGGAACAGGTCCATTATTTCATACGAGGTTCGTGTGTCGAGGTTTCCTGTGGGCTCATCAGCCAGAATAAGTACCGGATCGTTAACCAGCGACCGGGCTATTGCAACCCGCTGTTGCTGTCCACCCGATAATTGATTGGGCATATGGTGCTTGCGATCGGAAAGTCCGACAGCCTCAAGAGCCGCTAATGCTCTTTTCTTGCGCTCTTTAGATCTCACCTTTGGATTATAAAACAAAGGAAGTTCAACATTCTCAAGAGCAGTTGTCCTGGCAAGTAAGTTATAGGACTGAAATACAAATCCAAGCTTCCTGTTGCGCAGCCGTGCAGTTTCATCCTTATTCATAGACTTAACATCTGTCCCGTCGAGAATATAATCTCCGTGAGTTGGTTTATCGAGACATCCGAGAATATTCAGCATAGTTGATTTACCTGATCCGCTGACACCCATTATCGCCACGAATTCCCCATCCTCAATTTTAAGATTGACACCCCTCAGGGCATGAACGGTTACCTCGCCTACATGATATTCCTTCCGGAGATTCTTTATTTCAATTATAGTATTCTTCATTATCCTGGTATTGGAATTACTGATACAGTTGTTGATTAAAACATCATTGGAGGTCCTTCATTATTACTTCTTCTTGTACTTTTTTTCACCTGGGAGTTATTTGCTGAAATAACTACTTCATCCCCCTCTTTCAATCCTGAAAGAACTTCGACATCATTACCGTTGTCGATCCCGATCTTAACCAGACCAGGACGTAATCCCATTTTTTCATCTTTTAGCCAGATAGTTTTTGTTTTTGGTTCACCTTTCACTGGTAAGGATTCCGTACCTGAAGGTGGAAGTCCCTGTGTCATTTTTTTCAGGTACAATGAATCGGGAGTAAACCTTACTGCCTTACCTGAAAGAGTGAGGGCATTCTTTTTTTCCTGCACATAGATGGTCGCACTGGCAGTCATTCCGGGCATCAGATTTTTATCCGGATTAGGAGCTCTTAAAATTACCACATATGTAACTACATTATTAGTGGTTACCGGTTGAAGACGGACCTGCGAAACTGATGCTTCGAATTTCATATCAGGATATGCATCAACGGTAAACTCCACCCGCTGTCCCTGCTGTATCTTGCCTATATCCGCTTCATCAACACTAGTCTGTACTTCCATCTGAGTCAGATCGTTTACAATGGTGAATAGTGTGGGAGTACTGAAGCTTGCAGCAACGGTCTGGCCTTCCTCCACGGCACGGTTTAAAACCACTCCATTTATTGGCGAGGTAATTGTTGCATAGTTAAGGTTTACCTGAGCTCTTGCCAATCCAGATCTGGCGTTGCTTAGCGATGCCTTTGAGTTCTCATAATTAAACAGAGCCTGATCATAATCTGATTTAGCAATAAGTTGTTTTTCATACAAAGGTTTCAATCTCTCGAAGGTAGATGCATTCAGATTAAGTTGCGCCTGAGACTGATCGACCTGTGACTGGCTTTGGTCAAGCTGTGTCTTAAGCGGAGTCTCATCAAGCCTGGCAAGCACCTGACCTTTATGGACAACATCGTTGAAATCCACATAAATGTTTTGAAGAATCCCGGATACCTGCGTGCCTACATTAACGGTCCTTATCGCCTGGATTGTTCCGGTGGCGGTCACAGCGTTGGTTATGTTGTCCTTTTTGACCCTTACGGTTTCGAAGGTGAGAGCAGTCTCTTTTTTACCTGATGGCTTAATGATAAGAAATGCCGATACCAATATTACCAGCAAAGTGCCAATTATTATTACTTTATTTCTCATAATCTGAAATTTTTTTACGCATTAAAATGATAAAGGAATTCCTGAATAAAAGTCAAGGACTTTATAGCTGAAAATAAGTTTGAATTTTGATTGAAGCAGATTACTTTCAGCAACAATCAGATTAGTCTTTGAAACCATATAATCAACAGAATTGATAAAACCCTGTTTGAATTTTTCTTCTGAAAGGGATAATGCCTCCAGTGTAGCTTTGTATTTCTCAAGACTTGCCTCATATTCAGTCTGGGCTGAGGTTACATCCTGACAGGCCTGTTCTATATTCTTTCTTAACTGGTTTTTAGTATCGGTCTCGCTCAATCTTGCATCGTCATATCCTATTTTAGCAAGAGCAATACTTGTCTTAACCTGTTTTTTCTGATATACCGGAATTGAAAGAGTAAAACCAAGTGCCGGTCTTATCTGATTACTTATTTGTGTAAAATACAGATCTGTTGACTGACCGGTAAAAGCCGAGCTTACACCGGCACTGGCGGATAAAGACGGAAAATACCCTGCACGTGCAATTTTTTCATCATAAGATGCTATCGTTTTATTTACGGCGGCATATTTTATCTGTGGTTTGATAAGAAGAGATGTTTCAAATAAGGACTTTACATCAGTAACCCGATTCTGATTTAAGTTGTCCCCCAGATCAGGATGTGAGATATTGAAATTCGCTTCTACAGGCAGGTCCATCAGCTGCATCAGGTTTACTTTTGCAAGAGCCAGCTGACTTTCTGAATTGGCCAGTGTGAGTTTTTCAGTAGCTAGCTGTGACTTAACCTGTGAATAATCTGATTGCGAAATAATCTGAAGTGCCAGCCTCTCTTTTGCCAGATTAAGCTGCTGAGTGGTTGACTCAATCTGTTTCATCGAATTTTTAGCCTGCTCTTCGGCATACAGAACCTGTACAAATGCATTTAAAATATTCAGAGTAATCGATTCTTTTATGGTTTCAAGTGAAAGGTTTCCGCTTTCAATATTCAGTTCTGCCTGTTTTATGGAGTTATTTATCCGGGACCCGTTATACAAAGTTATGCCGGAGTTCACTGAATAATTCGATCCGTTTGATCCTGTCAATCCTGAACTACCGGTTCCTGAGCTCTGGCTCCAGTTGAAATTCTGGTTTATTGAAGCGCTTGCCGATGGAAATCTCTGGGCTTTTGCTTGGCCGGCATTGATCCTCGATCTGTCATTTGTCAAGAGGTTTTTCCGGATCTGAATATTTTGATCTAACGCATGTTCAATACACTCCTGTAATGTCCATAATTTATTCTGTTGAGCATTAATCGCCTGACATATACAGAGGAATAATAAAACAATAAACAAACCTGTTCTTTTCATCAATTCTTAAATTATTTTGATGTAAAAGTAGGTCAGGAAGAAATCAGGCAAGAATAAAATGGATATACGGCTGTTTTTAAATGACAGACTGCCATTTTGTTAGTGTGTTCAAAGATTCAAACAAACAGGTCCCCTGATCAGAGGATAGGCTCATAATAGAACCGTTCTGGCCAGTCAGGCATAACCGAGTCGATCAGTATATATTTATTTTAAGCGTATTGAATTAATGAGGTTTAAGGGAAATACTCCGGGATTTCTTCCCAATCTTAATATTTGTTTCCCTTCCGGCATTTTCTTTGTTCCCAATTATTATCACAAGGCTCTTCTCTGGATTAATAAATGCCAGTAAATCCGAGTTTTTACCTTCGGTCCTAACTCTTTTAGTACCGGGTTAAATATAATAACTGAAATGTTTCAGCAAATTAAACTCAGTATTATAAACAATTTCTTTGGAAGAACGTTCTTAAACTTTGTAATTTCTTGATTCTATAAAAGTATTGTCCTTTACAAAAATTTTGTCTTCCATATCATTTAATCTTGATTTTGACCAAATTAGTTAAAAAAGTCGACAAAAATAGGATGCACAATTTTTTAAAAGGAAGTTATTATTCTGTCCCAGAATAAATAGAGTTTAAAAGATTTAAGTAAACCTCCTATAATCTGAAAGGGAGGTAGTTTAAAACAAATAATCCTTGTCGTTCATCAAAAATCTGGCGTAAACCTAGTACCAGAAATTTTAAAACAGGTAATTGTTATTTTTATTTAACTGAATCTTTACATGTTAATCTTATCATTTTTCTACTGATTACGGAATCAACAGGGTCAAAACGCCTCATTCTTGTCCAGAACCTGGCGCAAAATTGGCGCATAAAAAAAGAGTCACAATTTTTGAAGTTGTAACTCTTTGATTTTGTGGGTGGGCCCAGCTGGGCACGATCCAGCGACCCCCTGATTATGAG
>JAHEYW010000076.1 GCA_023251395.1 Bacteroidales bacterium | reverse complement strand
GTACATAAGAATACCTGTCCGGTATATTTTTGCAGCCATCCAGACAAATACCCCAAAAGTAATTATCATCAGGAACATAGAAAGTACGATTTGCCATATCGGGACCCCAAACGGGATTCTTGCCATCATCACAATAGGAGAGGTAAGTGGTATTAGAGAGAACCAGAATGCAACCTGACTTTCAGGATTCTGCATTATACTCATTGCAACAAACAGGGCAAGAATTATTGGTATTGTAACAGGAAGCATAAATTGTTGTGTTTCAGTTTCATTATCAACTGCGGAGCCTATAGCGGCAAATACTGATGCATAAAGAAGGTAACCTGTTATAAAGTAGAAGAAAAAGCAGAAACCTATTAAACCCCATTTCTGGTTCATTGCGTTTGCAAAGGCTTTAGTAAACTGGGGTGAGAATTTAGAAGAAGCCTGAGCAGCCAGGTCAACAGTTGCAGTTTGTTGTGTATTGGTTGACATCATGTTCTGAGACATGGTCTGGGTGATCTGCTGAGCAGGATTGGTGCTTCCTCCTATTGATGATTTCAAAAATCCTGCAATAGCGACAGTAAGAACTATCCAGATAAGGAATTGGGTAAGTCCGACGAGAGCAATTCCGATAATCTTTCCCATCATAAGCTGAAATGGTTTCACTGAGGAAATAATGACCTCAACAACCCTGCTTGTTTTTTCTTCTATTACCCCTCGCATTACCTGGGCACCAAAAATAAAGACGAGCATGTACATCAGTAACCCTCCTATGTAAGCAAGAGCCATTGCAATGCCGGTACTTGTCTCTTTCGATGATCCAAGTTCATCGATCTGAATTGTTGTTACGGAAACCTTGGTCTTAACGGCTTTCATGATTGAATCAAGGTTCTTTATCTTATATTCCAGAAGCTTCTGGCGTTCGATCTCTTTTTCAAGAGTATTTTCAATATGGTCGAGGAGACCGATAGGTGGCTGATTCTTCTTAAAAATTAACTGGGTAGTAATTGGTGTACCGGAGGCACTTATTGGTGATATATACAGGATACCATAATAGCCCGACTTATCAAATGTTTTCTTTAACTCATCCAGTTTTGCCCCTGGAAGGTATTCAAATTTAGCATCTTTAGTATTGGGAATAATGTTGCTAAGTGCTCCGCCATTATCTTCTATGACAGCAATCTTTTTTAAACTTTTATCCTGGCTTGTCATAGTCAGAATTTCAAAAAGGATCAATCCTCCCATGAGGAGAGGGGCAAGAAGAGTCATTATGATAAAAGATTTTTTTCTTACCCTGGTTATATATTCTCGTTTGGCAATTATAACAGTCTTATTCATTTTGGATAAATTTTGGGGTTATTTTGAAAATCCGGATCCACGTGATTCAACCACCCTGATGAAAATCTCATTCATTGAGGGAAGAGCAGGATTAAAGGAAATAATATTACCCGACTTAATCATTATTTGAAGTATATCGTTGGTTGAGATATTATCCTTGGTTTTTAGTTTCAGGTGGCTTACATTGTTTTCGAACTGATTGTTCAGAACCGAATAATGGTTATTGTCCTGGATTGTAACATTTCCTTCGAACGCCAGTTCATATTCGTTTGCAGCCCATGCTTTCCTGATGTCATTAACATTTCCTTCCAATATTGTTTTTGCATGATCGATAAGGGTTATGTTGTCGCACAATTCCTCTACAGAACCCATATTGTGTGTCGAGAAGATGATAGTTGCACCTCTTTCTCTCAGGAATAGTATCTCATTCTTTATTGTGTTGGCATTTACTGGGTCAAAGCCTGTAAATGGTTCGTCAAAAATGATCAGTTTTGGCTCATGGAGAACAGTGGTAATGAACTGTACTTTCTGTGCCATTCCCTTTGAAAGTTCCTCTATTTTCTTTCCCCACCAGTCAATAATATCAAGTTTTTTGAACCAGTATTTCAATCGTCTCATCGCTTCTGCCTTCGAAAGACCTTTTAGCTGAGCGAAATAAATTGCCTGTTCTCCCACCTTCATTTTCTTGTAAAGGCCTCTTTCTTCCGGAAGATATCCGATCATCTGAACATCAGATGGAACCAGCTTTTTCCCGTTAAGAAATAATTCTCCTGAATCGGGCCCTGTTATCTGGTTAATTATGCGGATCAGTGTTGTTTTTCCAGCTCCGTTTGGACCAAGGAGCCCATAGATGCATTGTTCAGGAACTGAAATGCTTACTTTATCAAGGGCATAAAAGGTTCCGAACTGTTTAGTAATATCCTTTGCTTCAAATAGTGCCATAGGGGATAAATGGTTTATAGATTAGAAAGTAAATATAAAAATTTCTGATGAAGAAATACGCAGTAATCTTATCTGACTAGAATATTGGAATATATTATTGTATGGTTGCAGGGAAAGTATAAATCCAATAACCGCAAAGTTCACATCTGCCAGCTGGCGGATCGCTAAGTGTGCAAAGCTAAACTAATAGCTTTGGGAAGGGACTTAGCGTTCTCCGCGATTTAATAATCTTTTTCAAAAACCCAAAAATGATTTATTAACCTAAATAAGAAAAATGGTATTCTACTGGAAATAGCTTCTCATTCTTTCAAAGAAGCCTTTATCGTTTTTGTCAGGTTTTGGAACAAATGATTCTGAATCCTTCAGTTTCTCAATGATTTTCATTTCTTCCCGTCCTAGGGACTTCGGTATCCAAACATTAACATTTACCAGAAGGTCGCCTCTGCCATAACCGTTTACCTCAGGCAGACCTTTGCCCCTGAGTCTTAGAATCCTTCCTGGCTGAGTGCCGGGTTCGATCTTTATTTTTACTGATCCATCAACTGTCGGGACTTCTACCTGTGTGCCTGTTATAGCATCAGGAATACTGATAAACAGATTGTAAATAAGATCATTACCTTCTCTCAACAGTTCCTCATGTTCCTCCTCATCTATAACAACAAGCAAGTCGCCATTTACACCACCCCTTCGGGCAGCATTTCCTTTTCCTGCAACAGTCATTTGCATTCCTTTACCGACACCGGCAGGAATATTGATCTTGATAATTTCTTCTTTTTCAATGATACCTTCCCCATAACATGTCTGACATTTTTTTGTTATGGTTTTACCTTCTCCTCCGCATGAGGGGCAAACTGATGTTGATTGCATTTGTCCGAGAAGAGTATTGGTAACTCTTGTGACATGACCAGAACCATGGCAGGTAGAACAGTTTGAGAAGCTTTTTGCATCAGCTGCTCCTGTTCCACCGCAGGTTTCACATGTAGAATATTTATTAACCTTAATCTTTTTTTCACAACCAGAAGCTATTTCACCAAGGTCAAGTTTGACTTTTACCCTGAGATTGCTCCCTTTGTTTACTCTGCGTCCCTGCCTTCCACCGGAAAAACCTCCAAAACCAAAGGCATCCCCGAAAATATCCCCAAAAGAAGAGAAGATATCTTCAACAGTCATATCATGGCCGCCATAACTGCTTCCGGCATTACCCATACCTGCATGTCCGAACCTGTCGTACCTTGACCGTTTCTCGTCATTGCTAAGTACTTCATAAGCTTCTGCAGCTTCTTTGAATTTTTCCTCAGCGCCTTTATCCCCCGGGTTTTTATCCGGATGGAATTTCAGAGCCTGCTTCCTGTAGGCTTTTTTAATTTCATCTTTGGAAGCATTTTTCTGAATTCCAAGGATTTCATAATAGTCTCTTTTTGTGGTCATCCTTAGTTTCTTAATTATCTGCTGGATTCTGACTTACTGAAAATATTTTACTCTGTTTTGCCGGATTATTATTCACCAACAATAACTTTTGCATGCCGCATAACTTTTTCGTGAAGCCAGTATCCTTTCTGGACTACATCCACAACTTTTCCTTTCATCGATTCATCCTGAACCGGGATTTTACTTATAGCATCATGTAGGTCGACATTGAATTCTTTATTCAGGCATTCAATTTCCTTAATACCGTTCTGTTTGAGAAATTCATTGAATTTATTGTATATCAGGTCAATGCCACTTTTTAATGCTGCACTGTCAGTAGCATTCTCCATATGATTCAGAGCTCTTTCAAAATCATCCATGACAGGAACAATACTTAGGAGCATGTTTTCCCCGGCATGCCTGGTCAATTCTATTTTTTCCCGCAGAGTTCTTTTCCTGTAATTATCAAATTCAGCAGACAGACGTAAATACCTGTCCTGCATTTCTGCCAATTTTTCCTCTGGTGTGGGCTCTTTCTTTGCTTCCTTGTCAGGTTCAGCTTTCTGATCTGTTATTGTTTCGTCCTTATCTGCTGTCCTGTTATCATTAGCAGTATTATCGAAGGAGGCCTCAGATTTCTCTTCAATATTTTCCTTTTCCTTTGATCCAGTGCCGTTTTCGTTCATCACACTATCATTTTCATTATTTATTTCTTCAGACTGAATCTTCTTTTTCTTCATCATACCTAATGATTTTCTAAAATATATTCTGTTTAATGCAAATATTCTGCCAACAATGAATGATTGTCAATTTGACAGACTCTTGAGAGGAAAGGGAGAAAGCGAGAAAGGGAAAAGGGTAGAAGGGGAGAATCCTCCTTCGCCGCCTGCTTCGCTTAAGCTACGCAGGTCAAAGAAGGCTATGGAGGACTAAGGGTTGAAGTGGGAAATAGATCAGATTCCCCTCCCTGGAGGGCCTGCCCCGACCGATGCGTCGGGGGGTTAGAGGTGGGTTTCTTCCTCAATAGTATCAGCTCTGAGTATTCTTTTGATTGTCAGCTTTTCAGATCCTTTTGATGTCAGCGCCAAGTGCATTGAGTCTTTCCTCAATTCTTTCGTAACCACGGTCGATCTGTTCTATGTTGTGAATAGTGCTTTTCCCATCGGCTGACATAGCAGCAATAAGGAGAGCTACCCCGGCTCTGATATCAGGGGAGGACATTGTTGTACCCCTGAGCCTGATCTTTCTGTCAAGCCCTATCACTGTTGCTCTATGTGGATCGCAAAGAATTATCTGTGCACCCATATCGATAAGTTTATCGACGAAGAAAAGCCTGCTTTCGAACATCTTCTGGTGGATCAGAACTGCGCCCTTGGCCTGGGTTGCTGTTACAAGGATGACACTTAAAAGGTCGGGAGTAAGTCCGGGCCATATTGCATCTGCAATAGTCATTATTGAACCGTCGATAAATGTTTCAATTTCATAATGATCCTGTTGCGGGATAAAAATATCATCACCCCGCTTTTCAAGAATGATCCCAAGTCTCCTGAATGAATCGGGAATTATTCCGAGGTTTTCATAAGAAACATTTTTGATAGTGATTTCAGACTCCGTCATGGCAGCCAGTCCGATAAAGGAACCGACCTCAATCATATCGGGAAGGATTGTATGACTGCATCCGCCCAGTGTTTTCACTCCGTCAATTATCAGCAGGTTTGATCCGATTCCGGAAATTTTTGCACCCATTGAAACAAGCATTTTACAGAGTTGCTGCACATAAGGTTCGCAGGCGGCATTGTAAATTGTGGTTCGACCTTTGGCCAGGACTGCGGCCATTATCAGGTTTGCTGTACCGGTAACAGATGCTTCATCAAGATGAAGATAAGCTCCATAAAGTCTGTCTGCTTCAATTGAGAAGAATGATTCAGAAGCTTCATATTCAAATTTTGCACCGAGTTTCTGAAATCCAATAAAGTGAGTATCAAGTCTTCTTCTGCCTATCTTGTCTCCACCAGGTTTGGGAATTACAGCTTTCTTGTATCGTGCAAGAAGAGGGCCGGCTATCATTATCGAACCACGCAGACTCATGCTCTGCTCCCAGAATTGCTTAGTAAACAGATGATTAAGGTTCAGGTCATCTGCCTGAAATTCAGTTTCGTAAGAGGATTTTTTTTCAATTTTGACTCCGAGTGACCCCAGTAGTTCCAGCAACTTACCGACATCCTGTATATCAGGAATATTTTTTATTGTTATTTTTTCGGAGGAAAGAAGGACAGCACACAAAACCTGGAGTGCCTCGTTTTTAGCCCCCTGGGGAGTTATTTCTCCTTTAAGCGTCCTGCCTCCCTGAACTACAAAAGTTCCCATCAGTGTTTGATATATCCTTTTTTCTTGGAGAACTGCTTGTTGGATTGTTTGTTATGAGATTTACCCATAGATGATTTCTTTTTAACCGGAGGTACAAGCTCCCTTGCTTCAAGGATCCTCACCCCAGGAGTAATCTTCAGTCGTCCGCGGGACAACTGCTTAAGATCTCCGATAATTACTTCATCTGCTACCTGACTCCTGTTCCATGTGATATAAGATTTTTTCATATGGTTAACAATGAGAGAAGTAAGGTATTCCTTCTCTTCTCCTTCCTCTTTTTCAGCAACTTCATCAATCATCATTTGGATGATCCTGCCATAATGGAGGAATCTAATTGCACCAGTTTTGTATTCAACGGGTTTGGGCTTTTCGAAGAATTTTGACTGTTCCGGAACCGGATAGGGTGAATCAATATCCAGCTCAAAGTTTGCGATCAGTGACAGGTGGTCCCATAATTTATGTTTAAAGTCACCAACATCCCTTATCTTGGGATTAAGGTTTCCCATAATATGTATAATAGTTTTTGCCGCCCTGTTCCTTTCAGTCCTGTCGGAGATTGTCTTTATATGATCAACCATTTTCTGAACATTCCTTCCATATTCAGGTAACGCCATCCTTTTTCGCTGGGTATTGTAATCGTAAGTCATCCTTTTTGTTATTTGGTGCAAAGCTAATAAATTATAACTAATGTCAGTGCCTCCTGCCGGAGGGATTGTTTCAGCTTTCGAGAACTTTTAAAAGCAGGGTGATCAGGAATCCTGCCAGGGCTGATAGGCCGGTTGCTGATCCACCTATATGGAAAGCTTCAGGGAGCATCGTTTCAGCGATCATTGTCAGCATTGCACCAGCAGCCATACCATCCACAACTGCAAAAGTTGCAGGGGAAGAATGTAAAAAGAAAAGATTTCCAGCAAGAGCACATCCTCCGGCAATAACCGTTATAGCTGACCATAGTGCCAATATCTTCAAAACAGGCATTTTCTGCTTTTTCATACCAATTGAGCTTGATAATGCCTCGGAAAGGTTTGAAAGGAATATACCGGCGATAAGAGAAATACTAATAGTACTGTTTACCAGCATGCTCAGTCCGATTACAAGCGACTCAGGTATGGAATCAAGGATCATCCCCAACCAGATTGCAAGTGATACATTCCCATGTTCGCTCACCTCTTCGTGTACATCTGATTCTGTATACTGGGATTTCTTTTCATCGAGAGACTTCAGAGCCTCGTTGTACCATGACTCGGCTTTGTTATTATCAATAACGTTCTGTTTTTCAAGGATATTAATCTTACTTGTTACGAGATCCTTTAATTCAGATGCAAGTTGTGGGTGAAGACGAATTAATTTATCAAGAGATTCCTTGTTAATAACCCATACATGCATATCCTCTCTTACGATAACCGTGTAATTGTGATTAATACCTGAAAGCATCTCTACAATTCCGTAGGTGTCATTTTCCTTAAGGTTTCCAATAATTGAATTGTGTTTATCATCCATCACAATTGCAGAGCCTTTTTCAATAATATAGAAATTGTCTCCCGGGTCTCCTTCATGAACGATTATTTTTCCCTGCCTGTAGAGGTACCTGTTAAGGTAGGGGGTTATCAGGTGTGCTCTTGCAGGTGAGAGATTATGAAAGAAGCTTACCTTACTGAGGCGCTGATAGAATATTTCCTGAAGAATTTTGTTTTTGGAATGAATATGGGTAAGTGTGGTTGCAGTTTTACGGAGAAACCCACCTTTTGTATCAATCAGTCTGTTGATCAGGACAAATAAAATGCCCCCTGATATCATACCAATTGCCAGTGGATAATTTCGTCCGTTTGTGAGTGATGTGGCAATAAGATCGATCGATAAAGCAGCCAGGAGAGCTCCTGCTCCGATAGCCATTATTGAGGCCAGAATTCTTGGTTTAGGTTTCCACACGAAAGCAATAAGTACTCCTATCGGTAGAGATATTGCGCTGATAATTCCAAAAGCAAAAGAGTCTAAAATTGTTGAACCTGTCATATTGTAAAGAAATTCAGTAACCTCAGACCCAGGTTAGTTTTCCTAAAGACCCAGAAACTGAATAGCAAGTCCCGATACAAAAATCATTGTACCAGCTATCAGGTGACTGTATTTTTCGATGGGTTTAAGGTTTATCTTATTCATACCCAGTTTAAACGCGAGAACTATCGACATCATTGTTCCGATGGTAACAATTGAAAACAATACTGAAACAAGAATAGCTCCGGAAATATTATTTTGTGCTGCAGGATACATCAGAATTGGAATGAGTGGTTCACATGGCCCAAAAACAAAAATCAAAAAAAGAATCCATGGAGTTGTTTTAACCGCGTCTTCTTCATGAATATGTGCATGTTCCATCTGATGATTATGCTCATGAAAATGAATGCCTGCATCAAGATGAAAATGGGAATGTGTATGTTTCTTTTTTTTGTAAAGGTTCCTGATGCTGATGATCATATAAATGAGTCCAAATGCAATAAACAGCCATGCAGCAATATTACCGCGGAAAGATTCAATTGATACAAGTTTATTTACTGAGATTCCAACCGCAATTCCCAGAAGGCCTAAAATAACAGAACTTAATACATGACCGATCCCGCAAAGAAACGTTATCACCATTGTTTTCTTCAGATTCCATTTTTTCGCCTGACTCAAAACAATAAAAGGAAGATAATGATCCGGACCAAGCAAGGTATGAAGAAAACCAATCGAAACTGCTGTAGCAGAAAGTATTGCAATTGAATTATTCATCCAGATAGTATTATCAACAATTATTTCAGATACAATTATATTGAATAAATCTGGAAAACTAAATTTTTATAGATAAATAAGTCTTAATAATCCTTAAAACAAGTATAAATCCCTGGATTTGATCTGTAAATCAAGGTAAGATTATAAGATATTTTTCAAACATCCAGAAAGCTGATGGAATGTTCTGTTCAGTATTATTGATTCTTTCTGAAAATAAATTTATTAACTTTGTGCGCTTTATACAGGGACCTCCTTGCTTTAAAGCCGATTGCTCAAATGGACAAACAAAAACCTCATCTTGATATTAATAAACTGTCACTGGCAGGAGTAGTAATTACTCTTGGTGTAGTTTATGGGGATCTTGGTACCAGTCCATTATATACCATGCAGGCGATAGTTCTGGCTGGTAAAAACAATTTCGGAGAGTTGTTGATCCTCGGGGCACTTTCATGCATTTTCTGGACTCTTACTCTGCAAACAACAATAAAATATATCCTGATTACATTGAGAGCTGATAACAATGGAGAAGGGGGTATTTTTGCACTATTTGCACTGATGAAGAAAAAATCGGCATGGGCAGCAATTCTTACGATGATAGGAGGTGCAGCACTTCTCGCTGACGGTGTAATAACTCCTTCAATTACAGTAACATCAGCTATTGAGGGACTAAAATATTTTAATCATGATATTCCAGTAATATTAATTGTACTTATTATATTTGCCGCTCTCTTTTTTATCCAGCAGTTCGGTACCAATTTTGTCGGCGTTTCTTTTGGCCCGATTATGGTAATTTGGTTTGGGATGCTAGGTGTTCTGGGGTTTTCACAGCTAATACATTATCCGGTTATCCTCAAAGCACTCAACCCTGTCTATGCTTATAGATTCTTAAGTGAATATCCTGGAGGCTTTATATTACTGGGCGCTGTTTTTCTTTGTACGACAGGAGCGGAGGCACTATATTCCGACCTGGGCCATTGTGGGAGAGCAAATATCAGGGTATCCTGGATCTTTGTCAAATCGACTCTGGTTATTAACTATTTCGGACAGGGAGCCTGGCTTATGCTTCATTACAAACCCGGAGAGGTAGTAAATCCGTTTTTTACAACTATGCCACAATGGTTCCTTCTCCCAGGAGTAATAATTGCGACTTTCGCGGCTGTGATTGCCAGTCAGGCGCTTATAAGCGGGTCGTACACTCTGATCAGTGAAGCCACATCATTGAACTTCTGGCCGAAGATCAGAATTATGCATCCAACACTAATAAAGGGGCAGGTTTATATTCCATTTGTAAACTGGTTTCTCTGGATCACATGCAGCCTCGTGGTATTGTTCTTCAAGGAATCGGCAAATATGGAAGCGGCTTACGGACTTGCAATTACTATTACAATGATAATGACAACATTATTATTGTCGTATTATTCCTATATGACCGGCTGGAACCACAGGCTGGTGTTGCTGATGATCACTGTTTACCTTACTATTGAGGGTAGTTTTCTTATAGCAAATCTTCATAAATTCAAATATGGAGGTTGGTTCACCCTTCTTCTGGCAACCCTTTATTTCCTGATAATGTTCGGCTGGTATTTTGGAAGGAAGATCAAAAACAGGTATATTACTTATGTAAGTCTTGATAAATATCTGCAACTATTCAAAGACCTGTCTACAGATAGTTCGGTTCCCAGAATAGCAACGAATCTTGTTTATATTATAAGAGCCAACAGGCCCGATCAGGTTGAATCGAAGGTAATCTATTCTATTTTTCAGAAGCAACCCAAAAGGGCTGATACCTATTGGTTTCTTCATGTTGACAGGGTAAACGAACCAAACAGGTTTGAATACAGGGTTACACAGATAATTCCTGGAGTGCTTATCCGTGTTGATTTTCATATAGGTTTTAAGGTAGAACCTAAAATAAACCTCTATTTCAGAGAAGTACTTGAGGATATGCAGAAGGGTGGGGAAATAAAACTTGTAAGTAGTTATGATTCCTTAAAGAAACATGACTTTATTGGTGATTTCAAATATATAATTATCGACAGGATAATGCCAAGAGATTACAAGCTATCAAGCTGGGAAAATTTTGTTTTGACATTGAACAGCATTTCCCGGAAGCTTAATATAAACGATATAAAAGCTTTGCAGCTGGATTCAACAAATACGATCGTTGAGCAGGTGCCCATTTCTATTGACCAGGAGGTAGAAAGCCGAATCACCAGGATCACCTGATCATAATCCAGTTTTCCTGCTTCTTTTTCTAATATTAAGGTATCTTCCGAGCTCCAGTTAATCTGACAATCCTTCTTCATTATAGATATTTTAGAATAGTTTGCCTTCAATCTTTTAATCTGCCAATGATCACCTTGTATTTTTCCTCACTACGAAGATTTGTGAAAGCGGGTTCATTTTCAATTGATTTGCGATCAGAGAGACCGTGATTAACCGCCTGATTAAGCTCATTTAATGCATCACGTTTACGATTTTGTCCGGCAAGCGACCTCGCGAAATTGAAGTAATTGTTCATGTTCTCACTGTCAGACAATGTACATACTTCAAAAAAGAAGCCTGATAATTCAAAGCTATTCTGCCGGTAATATGCGGTTCCCTGCTCTGAGCATAAAATTGAAATGAAATTAAGTAACCTTGAAGCCATATATCCTGTGGTACCAGTGGATCTCTCTTTCATGGTTTTGAGCGAGGTGACTTCATTTTTCCACCATTTTATAAGAGTATCCGGTAATGTCCCTGAATAGTCAATATTCCTTATAGATGATATATACTTGTCTTCTGTCTGCCTTTCCCTGGTGGTTATATCTTCCCATTCCTTATTTGCATCCCTGAATTCTTTCGATTGATCAAGCTTTGAAACAGAACCTATAATATCATTTACCTTCCTGAAGCCTGAAAAATCCCTGGCAGCATAGTGCATGTACCTTTCGGCATCTATCAGATTACCAGATGATAATGATCTGTTGATCAATGCCTGACTCTTTTTATACATTTCAGAAATACAGAGGGTATCATGCCTGATCTCATTCTTTTTCATTGTCTGGAGTGTGATCCATTCAACAGCATCCTGAAGTATTTCGGGCGGGGGCCACTCATGTCCACCTTCAAATGTTCTGAGAAAAGAAATCACCTGAGTTCTTGAACTGAAGAAATCCATCAGATCGAACATATCGAGATAGTTCATATCCTTAAAACCAGCAGTTCCATAATAAGCAAACCTGGATTTCCCGGATGGGTAAAGTCTGTTATCACCCGGAAGGCCCGCACCACATCCGATAACTCCTGAAATGAAATCAGTGGAAGAGGCTAAAGCTAATGCAAAACGGGAACCACCCGAAAAGCCTGCGCTATAAATTCTTTTATTATCAACAGAGAATCTGGAAGAAAGATCATCAAGAACAGCGCCAGCTGCTGCAAAATTATCGTTCAGCGGACCGTTTTTTGAATTGTAAGAACATACAAGAATGAGATTATACTTTTCAGCAGCCTGTCTGAATGCCTTGACAGAAACAATACCCCTTCCTCCAGGATCGAAGATTAATATCGCCGGGAAT
>JAHEYW010000283.1 GCA_023251395.1 Bacteroidales bacterium | reverse complement strand
CAAAATTATTGCATCGGGAATGAAAGAACTGGGATTGATGAAAGGTGATACTGATGAAGCAGTTTCGGCTGGGGCTCATGCACTTTTTATGCCTCATGGACTGGGACATATGCTTGGTCTTGATGTCCACGATATGGAAGGCCTTGGAGAAAATTTTGTTGGCTATAACGAGGAGGTGATCCGCAGTACTCAGTTCGGTCTGGCATTTCTGAGATTTGCCCTGCCGTATAAGCCAGGTCATGTTTTTACAATCGAACCCGGATGTTATTTTATTCCGGAGCTTATCGACCAGTGGGGCGCAGAAGGGAAATTCAGGGATTTCATTAATTATGATAAAGTCAGGACGTACAAAGATTTCGGAGGAGTACGTATTGAAGATAATCTCCTGATCACCGACAAAGGTCACAAACTACTCGGTAAGCCAATCCCCAAAACGGTATCGGAGGTGGAATCTGTTTGTTCTTAAAAAGCTAACTCTCTGATTATGCGACCCCTTTCCCTCTGAAGGCATAACAATTAATCTAAGGTTTTTTATCTGCAAGTGATTGATTTATAATTTCCCCTACTTTTGAAGGCTGATCTCTATACACTAGTAAACAATGATTTAATAAATTATGGATTACAATCTTTTCTAAATTGATTAATTGAACATTAGGCAATTTTATAGAATATTATTCGGAAACCAGGTATCAATTGCCGCCGGCTTCAGTGAATTGCCGTTGGTTTCAGCCAACGGATAGAATTCCAAACATCATTAAGGGACTTTAGTCCCAATGCTTCAAACTCATGCTTTATGATCAAGTTGGGCTAAAGCCCGGGGAAAGATGTTATCCTCATTCCGTTGGCTAAAGCCAACGGCAATTAAAGCTAATGGCAATTGAAGCCAACCGCAATTGAAGACATCAACAAATCAATAATTTGAATCTCATTCCCGTAAAATATTGAATCACATTAATAATTATATTGACATTCAACATCTTACATATTTGTATATAGAGATTAGCTTTTGAAAGAGAGGAAATACCTGTTTATAAATCAAGTACATAAGATATGAAATCTATTCAGGGGACGCCTTACAGTTTACACTGCAGGGGACATGCTTATCTTCTTGTTAGTCCGGGAAATACAACAAGGCTCTCATGTCCGGCACCATCAACAGATTGTATCCCGAAGAAATAATTGTCTCTTGAATAGGGAACAGTTACTTCTGTTCCTGTTACAAATATCTTCTTCTCCCATGGAGACTGGTAAGTTTCCCTCATAACAAGATAATAACCGGCAGGTTTTACACCCCTGGCAGGAACTTCCCACTGAATTGTTGTTTTATTTGTCATTCCACTTACATTCATCACGCAATTTACAGGTTCATAAGGTGCAAGTGCAAGATTGGCAATTGTAGCAAGGTTTATCCCGGCATTCTTTCTTACATACTCATAATCAACAAATTCCGGAAGATCTCCCTGCTGAATTCCATTTACAACAGCCGGTACTTTATGCTGCCTGTCGTAATTCTCATTGAATTCTGTAATTCTAACGGCAGTAAACCCTTCCTGGCAGAACGGGGTATGATCACCTCCCCTTCCAAGCCTGTCATTCCTGTAAATAAGAGTCACCGATAGCTGATCAACATATCTTTCACCGGTTTCTTTAATATACCTGGCGAGCTGGCGTGCTTTACTGTCATTCTCCCCTGACATAGTTTTCATTTGAGCAGCCATCTGTTCTGTTTCAAAAGCCGGTATTCCCTCACTGAACACTCTTAATTTCATATTGTCATTCAACATTGTCTCGCTAGATCCGCTGTTCCCAATCATATCATTGTTCAGCGTGGCAATGATATTCCATTTCTCCTGTTTGGCTTTAGTGGCCATATATTTAGCCCCGTAAAGACCATGTTCCTCACCGGTGACAGTCATAAAAACAATCGTGGCTGAAAATTTCTTCGATGACATAATTCTCATCAGTTCAATTATTGCCGCAACCCCTGATGCATCATCATTAGCTCCTGGAGCCATGCTGGTATTGTCTGCATCTCCTACGGCTCTGGAATCCAGGTGTGCACTCATGATTATTATTCTGTCATCATTCGGATCGGTTCCTTTAAGTGTAGCAACAACATCTTTGAGTTTTGTCTCAGTGGGTATTCTCTGCCCCTGTCCGCCTACTGAATATTCTTCAAATTTTACACTCAGCCTTCCCTCAGACTGTGGAATATTTTTCTCCATCTCTGCTTTGATCCAGGTCCAGGCTGCACCGATCCCTTTCGAAGGGTTATCCTGTACACTCAAATCATGGCGGGTGTAAAAGCCGGCAAGTGTTCTGACATGCTGCTCAATCTTTTCCCTGGAAATTTCATCAACCATTTTCTTTATCTCAGGGTCGCGGTTGATTATAGTTTGAGCTGATAAAGAGATAGACAATAGAATCAGAAGCCCAATAGAATATGATTTTTTCATTTAGAGGAGTATTTATATGAGAAGCTCTGTGTATCTCTGTGACTTCTCTGTGTATCTCTGTGTAACTAAAAAATTACACAGAGGACCACAGAGCTAACACTGAGAACCACAGAGTTTAGTAAGCTTTATAGAATTCCCGATTCATTCGAGCAATATTTGTAATCCTGATCTCTTTCGGACATTCGGCTTCACATGCCCCTGTATTTGAGCAGTTACCAAATCCCAGGCTATCCATCATTGTCACCATTGCCTTCACTCTGTCTTTTGCTTCAACCCTTCCCTGTGGAAGAAGGGCAAACTGCGATATTTTGGCAGATACAAACAACATTGCTGATGCATTTTTACATGCTGCAACACATGCACCGCATCCGATACAAATCGAAGAATCGAAGGCATCATCTGAATACTTCTTTGGAACCAGAATGGAATTGGCTTCAGGAGCACTTCCTGTATTCACAGAGATAAAACCACCAGCCTGCTGTATCTTATCAAATGCACTTCTGTCAACAATCAGGTCTTTTACCACAGGAAATGGTTTTGCTCTCCAGGGTTCGATCCATATAGTCTCACCCTCACTGAAGAACCTCATTGAAAGATGGCATGTTGTAACAGCAGGCACAGGACCATGAGGGTGGCCGTTGATGTACATTCCGCATGACCCGCATATGCCTTCGCGGCAGTCGTGATCGAATGCGACAGGCTCCTTCCCTTCTTCAGCAAGTCTTTTATTAAGTGCATCCAGCATTTCCAGAAATGCCATTTCGGGTGAAACATTATCCATCTGATAAGTTTCAAACCGCCCTTTGGCTTTTGCATTCTTCTGACGCCATATTTTCAGAGTCAACTTCATCTTTTTTATGATTAGATTATAAATATTATTCGTTTATTGTCGTGCAGTCGTGCAGCCATTCAACCTTTTCAACTTTTTAAACTCTTTCAACTCTT
>JAHEYW010000075.1 GCA_023251395.1 Bacteroidales bacterium | reverse complement strand
TTTCAAGATATGCAATGCACTTGCTTTGAGTATTAAACTTTTTCATAATTTTGATTAATTCCATGGCAAACTTTTTCTCATAATATATACAAATTGTGCCATAAAATAGTCATTCACCCTTTGAAGGGGGTCAGGGGGATGTTTTTTTGGCTGATCCTAAACGAGGTTCCTGTCCTTAAGGTAGCCTTCCATTTCAGTTTGTATTTCGCAGGCTTTTTCAGCGGCAACTTTATCGAAATTCTCTGAACTATCTGCAAAAATGATCCCTCTAGAGGAGTTCACAAGGAGACCACATTTATTATTCATCCCAAACTTTACCACCTCTTCAAGGCTACCTCCCTGTGCGCCAATACCCGGGACAAGAAGAAAATGATCGGGAACTATTTTGCGTATTCCCTTCAGCATCTCTGCTCTGGTGGCACCTACAACATACATCATATTATTTACTGTTCCCCATTTCTGCGAAACTGTAAGGACCCTTTCAAAAAGTCTTATTCCGTCTTCATTGTGATACTGAAAATCATCAGCCCCCTTATTGGAGGTGAGAGCAAGAAGTACCACCCACTTACCTGTGTATGATAAAAATGGTGAAACAGAATCCTCACCCATATATGGAGCCACTGTTACAGCGTCGAAAGGAAGATTTTCAAGAAGAGCTTTAGCATACATCTTTGATGTGTTGCCGATATCCCCTCTTTTGGCATCCGCAATGACAAAGATATCCGGATAATTTTCCTTTATATATCGGACAGTCTTCTCAAGTGTTTTCCATCCAGCAGCGCCATTGCACTCATAAAAGGCAACATTTGGCTTATATGCAACTGCATAGCTGCTGGTAGCATCTATTATTCTCCTGTTAAATTCAAAAACAGGGTCTGCCTCATGCATAAGAGAAGGGGGTAATTTTTCAATCTCCGAGTCGAGACCGACACACAAAAATGATCTTTTGTTCTTAATAATTTCGAAAAGTCGGGCATGAGTCATTTCTGTCATTTAAATATTGCTTTCTTTTAGTCTTTCAGCATTTTCTGCCATCTGCAGTTTGTCAAGTACTTCCTGAATATTACCATCAAGTATATAAGGAAGGTTATAAACCGTGTAATTGATCCTGTGATCAGTCATTCTTCCCTGAGGATAATTATAAGTCCGGATCTTAGCCGACCTGTCACCAGTTGATACCATGGTCTTTCTCTTGTGTGAGATCTCATCAAGGTATTTCTGATATTCAAGGTTGTATAATCTGGTTCTCAGTTCCTTAAGAGCTTTATCGTAGTTCTTGATCTGTGATTTTTCGTCCTGACATGTAACCACAACCCCTGTGGGTATATGGGTAAGCCTGATTGCAGAATAGGTGGTATTGACGGACTGGCCTCCAGGACCTGATGAACAGTAGGTATCTTTGCGGATATCTTCATTCTTGATAACCACATCAAATTCGCTTGCTTCAGGTAATACGACCACAGAAGCAGCCGAAGTATGAATACGACCCTGTGTCTCAGTCTGAGGAACGCGCTGAACCCTATGAACTCCTGATTCGTATTTCATTACTCCATATACGCCTTTTCCTGTTACAGCAAATACAATTTCTTTAAACCCTCCGGCTGTACCTTCTGAAACATTATTTACCTCAACCTTCCAGCCTCTGGCTTCAAAGAACTTGCTGTACATTCTGAAAAGATCTCCTGCAAATATACTTGCCTCATCTCCTCCGGTACCAGCCCTGATCTCCATTACAGCATTTTTTTCATCCTCGGGATCGACAGGAATAAGTAAGAGTTTGATCTCCTCTTCCATCCCTGGTATTCTGGCAGTAAGATCATCAAGTTCAGCTTTTGCCATCTCTCTCATTTCATCATCCTTCTCAGTCGAGAGGAGTTCCCTGGTGCTGGTAATATTTGTAAGAGCAAGCTTGTATCGCTCATATGATTCAATAATAGGCTGGAGATCCTTATATTCTTTATTCAGTTTAATATATCGTTCCATATCAGATAGAATATCAGGCTGGGTAAGAAGCTCTCCTACCTCCACGAAGCGATGTTTTACGCCCTCTAATCTCTCAAGAATCAGGTTGTTTGCCATACAATTCAAATTTCAGGGTGCAAAGATACAAAAAAGCAGTGAGGGTACAAAGAAAAAAGGCGACTGGAGGGACAAGACAAAAGACAAAAGGAAAAAGTTAAAAATTTAAAGGGAAGAAGCCAAGATAACATCAAAACGACATTATGTATTATATCTATAAGTATTCGAAGACTCCGTAATCGCTTTTTATTGTAAGTTTCTTTTCAGAGGATCTTTCACAATGGCCGACTATTCGTGCATCAAGATTGAAGCCGGCAGCAATATTGATAATTTTTTCAGCTGATTGAGGATCAGTATAAATTTCAAAACGGTGGCCCATGTTGAAAACCCTGTACATTTCGTCCCAGTGTGTACCGGACTGTTCCTGTATTATTTTGAAAAGAGGCGGAAGAGGAAACAGATCATCCTTAATAACATGAACACTATCAACAAAATGCATTATTTTAGTCTGACCACCTCCGCTGCAGTGGATCATGCCATGTATTTTCTCCCTTAAAGCTTCCAGTACCTCCTTTATCACGGGAGCGTAGGTTCGGGTTGGTGAAAGTACCAGTTTACCTGCATTGATCCCCAGATCACCTATCTGATCTGTCAGCTTAAGAGATCCTGAATAGACAAGGTCATCCGGAATAGAGTAATCATAGCTATCAGGGTATTTTTTTGCCAGGTAATTGGAAAAGACGTCATGCCTGGCAGATGTAAGTCCGTTGCTCCCCATTCCCCCATTATATTCAGATTCATAGGATGTCTGACCTGATGAGGAAAGACCAACGATCACATCTCCCGGATTTATCCTATGGTTGGAAATAATGTCCTTTCTTCTTATTCTGGATACCACAGTTGAATCAACAATGATTGTTCTCACAAGGTCACCTACATCAGCCGTTTCACCTCCGGTCGAAAAGATGTCAATCCCCAGCTTTCTTAAGCCCTCAAGTATTTCTTCTGTACCATTAATAATAGCGGAAACCACTTCCCCCGGTATGACATTTTTATTCCTGCCGATTGTGGAAGAAACCAGAATATTACTACAGGCACCGACACAGAGAAGATCATCAATATTCATTATTATTGCATCCTGGGCAATACCTTTCCATACAGACAGATCGCCTGTTTCTTTCCAGTAAACATAGGCCAGTGATGATTTAGTCCCGGCCCCGTCGGCATGCATTATATTACAGAAATCAGGATCTCCTCCGAGATAATCGGGTATGATCTTGCAGAACGCATGCGGGAACAGACCCTTATCGACATTCTTTATGGCGTTATGAACATCCTCTTTTGAAGAAGAAACTCCTCTTTTATTATATTTTGATGCTGATGGCATTATGTAAAAATGTCACTGAGTTACTTCTTTGTCGGAACATAATCTGTCCGAAGCACCTTGAACTCTGTCCTCCTGTTTATCTGGTGAGCGATTTCCTTCTGTTCGTTATTTGCCAGGTTATTAATAAACTCTTCGGTAAGTTGCTGGCCAACCTTCATGAAAGGATTATGTGCAGCAATTTCAGCGTCCACAAATTTTGGTGTTGATTTCCCATATCCTTTAGCGGTGAGCCTGGCGAGATCGATCCCTTTGCTAACCAGGTAATCAACAGCTGATTGTGCTCTTTTCTGTGAAAGGACCAGGTTATATTCTTCTGTATTACGTGCATCTGTATGAGACATGAGTTCAATAGTGATTTTCGGGTTATCATTCAATGTTTCAACCAGTTTATCGAGTGATACCATTGATTCAGGTCTCAGGTCCCATTTATCGTAATCATAAAAGATATTGGGCAATTCGATGGGTTTATCAATTGGTGTAAGAAGAATTGTTATCATGAAATCGCGGCTCTTTTCCTGTCCTTTTGTTGTTTCTCTTTCCTTCCCGTTAAGATAGCCATTCTTTGAGGCCAGGAAGATATAATCCACAGCAGGTTTAAGTACAAATCTGAAGTCGCCGCCAATACCTGTTTCAGCCTGGAGATTTGATGCATCGCTTGCGATCAGCTGAACAACAGAACCTTGTACCGGAGCTCCTGTTTTTTCATCTTTAACCAGTCCAGTGATATTAAATTTCAGCGGGGGCATTTCAAAGGAATAAAGTTCATCATTACCCTTTCCTTTTCGTGTGGAGCTGAATATTCCTGCCTCTGTTGAATTCTGAAATACTATTCCGAAATCGTCGGCTGAGCTGTTCACCGGTGCTTTCATATTCTGTACAGTCCAGCTGCCATCGGGTTGGGATTTTGCCTTGAATATATCAAGACCACCCATACCAATGTGCCCGTCGGATGCAAAATAGAGAGTTCCATCATTTCTTACATATGGAAATTCTTCATCTCCTCCTGTATTAATATCCGGGCCGGCATTTACAGGCTTGGACCATGGGGAACCTGGTTTTTCCCTTGTGACATAATAAATATCTTTACCGCCGAATCCTCCTTTTATATCGCTTACAAAATAAAGAGTAAGGCCGTCGGGTGAGATGGCCGGATGTGCTGCTATAATTGAATCGGGCATCAGTCCAAGGTTTTTTGGTTCACTCCACACATCACCTTTTTTATCTGAATGTATAATTTCGCAGCCTTTTCGTTCTCTTTTTCCCACTTCGCACCGTGTGAAAAATATTTCACGGTAATCAGCAGTCAGGTTTGGGGTACCATCCTCAAAATCACTATTAAGTCCTTCTACAGCGACAGGAATGCTCCATTTTCCTTTCTTGTCTATACGGCTTTCGAAAATATCGGTATAGTTCTGTCCTGTGGCGCCATGTGTTCGGTTACCCATCGCATCATCTCTTGAAGATGTGAAATATACCACTCCAAAATCATCTCTCGCGTAAGCCGGGCTGAAATCAGCATCCTTTGAATTAAGCTCTTTCAGGTCATCAACTTTATATGCTTCGGGGTTCCTCAGCCATTCCTGTGCCAGTTCACATGCTCTTATTTCCTGGTCGGGCCTGGCATCTGAAGGAGCCAGTTGCTTATATTTTCTGTATTCATCTACCGCCTGAGAATATTTCCCGTTTTTCTTGAGTGATTCGGCAAACCAGTATTGTGCAATTGGTTTGGCATAGGCGGTTCTTACAGCTTTTTTATACCAAATCTCAGCATTCTTAGGATCGTTCATAAGCCTGTAGCACTCAGCTACCATAAATACCATATCAGCTTTAATTGCTTTATCCCTTGATTTTGAATAGGTGCTTTTAAAGTGATCCATTGCTAGATAATACTCACCGGCATTGTAAAACTCATATGCTCTATCGACCTTGCGTTTTTGAGCACCGCAATCAACATAAAGACAAATACTTAACAAAATATAAAACAGAAGAAATTTCCTCATATCGGTGAGTCCATTAGCCGGTAAAAATAATCAATTTTATTATAACGGTACTAATAGAAAACGGAATACCCTGCCCTATTATTATAAACAAAAAGTCCCGCAATTGCGGGACTCCCTAACCAACTAAGCAATAAATGAACATTTATCGTGTAAAGAGCAGTTCTCTATATTTAGGCAGAGGCCACATTTCATTATCAACAATCAATTCAAGTTTGTCGATATGTTCTCTTATTTCATCAAGGTAGGGCTTGACGTTCTTTTCATAGGCAACAGCTTTCTTGTAATTATCCTCGATAATGTTTGCTTTTTTACGTTCCTCAATCATTTCATTTACCAGCATTTTAATTGAAGATATATGATCGGATATTGTCACTATTACCTCTTTTCTTGCTCCGGCAAGCCGTTCGAATTCGATTTCATTAAAGACTTCTTTTAATCCTTTAACGTTTTCGATTAAGGATGTCATATATTTAATCGCAGTTGGAACGATGTGATTGATAGCCAGATCGCCAAGTACCCGTGCTTCTATCTGTACTTTCTTTGTAAATTTTTCATATTCAACTTCAACACGGCTTTCGAGTTCCTTATCAGTGAAGATACCTGTACTGACGAGCATTTCTCTTGATTCCTTGGTCAGATAACGGCTCACAGATTCCGGAACACTTGTAATATTGCAGAGGCCTCTTTTCTTGGCTTCCTGATGCCATGCTTTGCTGTAGTTATCACCTTCAAATAACACCCTCTCAGATTCGAGAATATACTTCTTCAATACCTGGAAAATGGCTTCATCCTTGTTTACACCCTTTTTAATAATAACATCGACATCTTTCTTAAATTTAGTCAGCTGATGAGCAACTGCGGCATTGAGAACTATCATTGCGGTGCTGCAATTTGCAGAGGATCCTACGGCTCTGAACTCGAACTTGTTTCCGGTAAAGGCAAATGGTGATGTCCTGTTTCTGTCTGTATTATCGAGCAGAATTTCGGGTATCTTGCCAATTCCAAGTTTAAGCTCTGTCTTTTGAGCTGGTGTCATCTTCTTATCAGTTACCTTCCTGGCTAAATTCTCAAGCATATTTATAAGGTAAGACCCGAGGAATACAGAAATTATTGCAGGAGGTGCTTCATGACCACCAAGTCTGTATGAGTTGGACTCATTCATTACAGATGCTCTTAAAACCTCGTTATTATCATTAACTGCTTTTATAACATTTACAAGGAAGGTAAGGAACTGTAAATTGGTTTTTGGGTTTTTCCCGGGAGACAGAAGGTTGACTCCGGTATTTGTAGCCATTGACCAGTTATTATGTTTACCTGAACCATTTATCCCTGCAAACGGTTTTTCATGAAATAGTACTCTGAATTTATGTTTTCTGGCGACCCTTCTCATAACGTCCATAAGAAGGAGGTTATGGTCAACGGCAAGGTTTACTTCCTCAAAAATCGGGGCACTTTCGAACTGGTTGGGAGCTACTTCATTATGACGGGTCTTGACCGGTATCCCAAGTTTATATGCTTCACATTCGAAGTCTTCAATAAAAGACATAACTCTTTCTGAAATAGATCCGAAATAGTGGTCAGATAACTGCTGATCTTTTGATGACTGGTGTCCCATCAGGGTCCTTTCAGCAAGTACGATATCGGGTCTTGCATAATATAGGGCATCATCGATCAAAAAATATTCCTGCTCGCATCCAAGAGTTGCTATTACTTTTGTCACATCCTTATCAAAATACTGACAGACATCAGTTGCTGCTCTGTCGAGCTCTGAAAGAGCTTTCAGAAGAGGTGCTTTATAATCAAGAGCTTCACCTGTCCAGGAAACAAATATTGTTGGTATACAAAGAGTTGTTCCGACAATAAATACCGGTGAAGAGACATCCCATGCAGTGTAACCTCTTGCCTCAAAGGTATTGCGGAGACCACCGCTGGGGAAGCTTGAAGCATCTGGTTCAGACTGAACAAGAACTTCACCTGAGAATTTCTCAACAACCTGTCCATTTTCGACAATCTCAATGAATCCATCATGCTTTTCAGCAGTTCCATCAGTAAGGGGGTGAAACCAGTGCGTGTAATGAGTTGCTCCGCGGCCTGTAGCCCATGCTTTGAGCCCCATCGCAACCTGATCAGCCTCATGCCTGGTCAACGATTTTCCCTCATTAATTGCACGTTTAACTACTTTATATGCCTCCTTTGAAAGGAAGCGCTCCATCTTAGGAAGGTCAAAAACATTTTCACCGTAATATTCTGAAACTATTTTTGATGGTGTTGTAACTTCAACAGGTCCCCTGCTGAATACTTCTCTTAAAGCACTAAATCTTAATTCTGCCATTTTTTGTAGTATTTTTAAGCAAAAATATATGTTTTTTTGAATTTGCATCTATTTTTTTATATTATTTTTCATTTTTTTATATTTTTTTTGACATCACCCCCTAATAATTGGGACTGAATTCAATTTTTTTTATGTTTTCTGAGTTTTTTGGTGAAAACTGATTCATGATCAATATATCCAGATGAAATTTATTGGGGGTTCAGTACAAATTTCAGGACAGTTTCTATTTTAAAAAGGATGTAAATCATAACTGTTTATGATGCTGACACTTATTAAGTCTGAAACAAAATATTTCTTATCCTTCATTTTAAAGGATTTTTGTTATATTTGTCGCCTGTATTAAAAATGGTAAACAATTAATCTAAATAATTTTTAAATGTCAGCACTTCAATTTTTGCGTGAGAAAGCAGGTGTTCTGGTTGCAGCGGTAATAGGTCTTTCGCTTTTCCTGTTTGTTGTCAGTGATTTCTTCGGAAGAGGAAGAGGTCAGAGAGTGAAACAGAAGAAATATTATGAAATTGGAAGAATAAACGGGGAATATATCTCCTACCAGGATTACGAACGAAGGGTACAAAATCTTCAGGAAATATACAAACTGTCGGGTACCACCAATATAGATGATGCTACAAGTGAGACTATCAGGGAGCAGATGTGGCAGCAGATGGTGAGGGAGAAAATTCTTGATACCCAATATGGCAACCTCGGAATTGGGGTAAGCCCTGAAGAGCTTGATCAGATGGTGCTTGGCAATGATCCGCACCCTATTGTAAGGCAGCTATTCACAGACAGGACAACAGGACAATTCAATAAATCATTCCTTGTGAATTTCCTTAAATCAATTGAAGTTGATGAAACAGCAAAAAAATACTGGCTGTTCTTTGAGGATGAGATAGTTGCTGACAGAATGAATACCAAATACAATAATCTTGTAACCAAGGGTTTATACATCACTTCAAAACAGGCTGATTTTGAAAATAAATTAGCTGAAAGGACAGTTGATTTCAGTTTCATACTTAAGAACTATTCTGAAGTTCCTGATTCAAGTGTTAATGTGACTTCCAGTGATATAACTGCCTATTATGATGGACATACAGAAAACTACAGGAAAGCTGCAGAGAGGGACATTGAATATGTAACATTTGATGTTAACCCTTCTGAAGATGACAGGAAGCAGGCTGAAAAATGGATAAACAATACAAGGTCTGAATTTGTTACAGCGACTGACCCGGTTCAGTTCATAAATATGACCGCAGATACAAGGCACACTGGATTCTATTACCCGATCTCAGGTATTCCAGACAGTCTGAAATCATTTGTCAAAAAAGAAAACAAGAAAGATGTATATGGTCCATATGAGGAAAATGGCACACTTAAAATTGCAAAGTTGCTCGATGTTGCAGACAGACCCGATTCAGTACATGTCCGCCACATTCTTCTTTCACAGAAACAGAATATAACACCTGAACAGCTTAAGTATAAAGCAGACAGTCTCGTGAAGCTCATCAAATCGGGTATTCCTTTTAATGCTCTTGCACTAGCCAATTCGGAAGATCAGGGTTCAGCACAGATTGGTGGTGATCTTGGATGGATTGTGGAAGGCAAAATAGTGTTACCTTTTAATAATGCCTGCTTTACAACCAAGAAAGGTGATATAACCACTGTTGAAACCAATTATGGAATTCATATTATCGAGATCATGGATATTTCAAAGAAGGTCAGAAAATATGATGTTGGTATCATCGACAGAAAGATACTTGCCAGCTCTCTCACAAACCAGAAAATATACTCTGAAGCCAGCCGTTTTGCAGGGAATATTGACAGCTACGAAAAATTCAATAAGGCAGTTGCTGACCAGAAGCTTGTAAAAAAAGTTGCCAATAATATACAACCACAACAAAAAACACTTCCGGGACTTGACAAACCGAGAGTGCTGATAATGTCGTTGTTCCAGGCAACTGAAGGAAAAGTAGTCCTTGACCAGAATCAACAGGCCGTATTTGAGATCGGAGATAAATATGTTGTAGCAGTATGCACAAAAGCAAATGAAGACGGAATTGCCCCTGAAAAAGATGTAAAGGATGATATCCGGTACAATATTCTTAAAGAAAAGAAGGCAGAACTTATTTCTTCACAACTCAGTAATCTGAAAAAGGAGAGTAAATCTCTTGATGAAACTGCAAGCAAGGTTGGTACAAAAGTTCTGGAGGCCACTCAGATCAATTTCAGATCTTATTCAATACCCGGAGCCGGTGTTGAGCCAGCACTTATCGGAGCAGCAACTGTGGCTGAACAGAATATAATCAGTGGACCGGTTAAAGGGACTAATGGTGTTTACCTTTTAAATGTAAACAATGTTACAACCAACAAGAGCGAAGAGACAAAGCTTGTTAAAGACAGGTTACTGGCTACATTCCAGATGAGAGGTACATATGAAGCATATGAAGCTCTTAAGAAAAAAGCCAACGTAATTGACAAACGTTACAAATTCTATTAGAATCAGCAAAATACTAATTGAAAAGGGTCCCGGAAAGGACCCTTTATTTTTTATGCCTTAAATCGTTCAAGGATTGATACATCATTCATCTCTCTCGACAGTCCCTTAATAAAATCAGGTGGTACATTGTAGAGATCTACTATCATGAGGCCATCAAGGCAGTTGTTAAACTTAGGGTCAATATTGAAGCCTATTATCTTACCATTGATCTCCAGGTATTTCTTGAGTAAAACCGGAAGCCTGTATCCTGGTTCAATATCAAGAATGATCTTTTCGATAACATTGATATCCTTCTCTGACATGTCAATAAATATTTTCCGGTCAATGATATTATCAGTGTGCACGACAAAATCTTTTCTGGGAACAACATTTTTCGCCATTTCTTCATTAAAACAATAAGCCCTTACATATTCAACAATAAGGCTTTTTGAGAATCCTGAAAGATCATTACTTATACTTACAGGTCCTATCAGATATCTGTATTCAGAATTTTTAAGTAGGAAGATCATTATCCCTTTCCATAGAAGGAAGAGTGGTATAACCTGCCGCTGATAATCTTTTGTAATAAATGACCGGCCCAGTTCTATAGATTCGGACATTACCGGCGAGAATTGCTTCTTCAGCTTGAAAAGGGAGTTAATATAGAATCCTTTTATCCCATAAAGTGCAAGGATCTCCTTGCCTTTTCCGATCCTGTAGGCTCCGACTATTTTCTTTGCATTGCCATCCCAAATAAACAGATGATTATAATAAAAGTCGAACTCATCAATATCAGTCCCCTTGTTGGTACCTTCTCCAACTTCACGGAATGTTACTTCCCGCAGTCTCCCGATTTCATTGAATACATTCGGGATCGCTACTGTGGGAGCACATATGACTGTATAATTCTTTGTGGAAAAAAGCTCAAACTCATTTTTGACTTTATTTATCTCCTGCTCAAGAATGTCATCCGGTACAGGGTCATTAACAGGTTCAGGTTTTTTCTTTCTTCTGAGTGGCTGCTTGTCAAAAAAATTCTTCACTTCAAGTGCAGAACCCAAAGAATAAACCCTTGCCCTGAGATATCTTCCAAAATGTGACAGATCTTTAAACTCATCCTGCTCTTTTACCTGGATAGGTTTACCAATTCTTATCTTGATTGTTCTGTTTTTCTTATTTAGAAGTTCAGAAGGGAGTTTTGCTGAGCGCAGGATAGGGTTTATTTTACCAATGATATGCGCCCATCTGTTATTTGTCCCGTGAAAATAAACAGGGATTACAGGGACTCCGGAATTCTTGATGAATTTAATTGCAGGGATCTGCCATTCGGTATCAAGTATTATTTTTGAAACCTCGTACTGATCTGATTCTTCGCCAGTTGGAAAGATGCCAATACAATGGTCATCCTTAAGATACCTGATAGCTTCCTTTATTCCTGAATAAGAAGACCTTTCATTTCTTGCTGTTTCAAAATTATTTACGGGTATAATAATACTTTTCAAGGCTCCAATTTCCTGGAGTTTATAATCTGCAATTATTTTAAAATCAGGTCTCTTTTCGTATATGATCTTAAAAAGCAGCATGGAATCGATTCCGCGATATGGGTGATTTGATACAGTAACGAAACTACCTTTAGCGGGGATATTCTTAAGATCTTCCGGAGGTATTTCATAATTCAGTTCAAGTTCGTCGATAACTGAATCAATAAGTCCTGAAACACCTTTATACTGGGCATCTGAATAGACTTTATTAAGTTTATTATATTTTACGATCTTCAGGAGTGTTTCGGCAATAATTGTTCCTTCCGGGATCTTAAGGTTATCGGTATTGACTATGTCTTTAGTGGTCAGGATCTTCATTTTGAGTGAACTATTGAATCAAATATACTAATTTTTCTGATCAGTAATCTGGCAAATTATTGAGCTTGCTTTGTCTGTAACGGCTTTTGTAATCTCAATTTGTATATAAATAAGATATAATAAACGGGAAGAATTATTAACGGGTAAATACCATTAAGGAACTATTTCTTTTATTGATAGTCCTCCTGATTTAAATAAACAGGAAGAAAAATAGCTTTCCGGCGGAGAAGCAATCCACAAATTATAAGGTTGATTCCACAAAAAAAAGAAGGTGTCCTTTTGAGACACCTTCCGGTTTAAGTTGGCGACGACCTACTCTCCCACTTGCG
>JAHEYW010000282.1 GCA_023251395.1 Bacteroidales bacterium | reverse complement strand
TCATTGACAGGAAGAGCAAGTAAATTGATTTGTGGGTAGGGACATGCCATGGCATGTCCCTACTACAATTATTTAATATAGAACTCAATCATTTCTTTGACCGCATTTCTGCACACGGAACAGTATCCCTTTGAGCTGTTACTCTTCATTCTGCAATCCAATTCAGGCCGGTAAATTCCTTTGGTTGAATAGCCGCCTCCTTCAAATACACCTGTCACATTTTTGTATTTTTCTTCCGGTGAAGTAGGTACAGGAGTATCTTTTGCAATCATCTTCTTCCATTTTGATTCAAAATTGACCATGGTAGTTATATTTGGCTCCCAGGGTTCAACATTGAGAGGATAGAACTCATCGTATGCTACTGAAGATGAATAATATTCATCAGCCAGACCAGCAAAACCATGTCCGAATTCATGAACAAAAACTTTTGTCGCGAGAGTGTTTCCGGAAGTAGTTCCGCTGTAATAGTTATAAACACCTCCGCCACCATATCTGGTGCTGTTTATAAGCACAACAATGTTATCGTGTGGTACCGTAGCTGCATAGTCATTTACTGCTTTAATGTCCTGTGTAGTTAGGTAGCGGTCAAGATCGAACGTATAGAAACCTGAATTAAGTGCTGTATTGACATAAATATTTTCACCCGGAACATCAGTTCCCGATTCCTGAGATACCGCTTCAACTGCCCAGATATTGAATTTATCCTTATAATCGCTGAACGGAGATTCCGCAAAAAGAGCATCGGCCATCATTTTTACATCTTTTCTGAATTTGGCCATTTCATCTCCCTTATAGCCTTCGGCAATGAATGCCAGATCAACTGATTCTGACGGGTCACCATTGCCATAGATCTTTGTGATCCCTACTTTCAGTGGCGGTTCTTTTAATATGAAATAGTTGGAAGGGTCAATATTCGTTTCATATAATTTCGAAAAAATGCCATTCCGTTCACGAATGCTCAGAACGAACCTGATTTTGTTTTTTGGGAAGGGCATAGTGGCAACTTCATAAAAACTCCTTTCAATCTTCTTTGCCTCATCTGTGGTTTGCCATTCCTGGTAAAGTGTGCAGAAACCTTTTGAATAGATGAGAGTGTTATCTGCTTCATCAAAAACTTCATATTTGAAGTTGCCGAAATTAAACTGGCCAGTGAGGTTAATTTTTGAACCACCCCATACGGGCTCTTCTTTCATCCCTACTGGGAAAACGACTGTTTTCTGATTATTCCCGGCAAGCATAAAATCGAACCTTAAAACCTTATTGGTAAAATACTTGTCGAATCTTTCCTGAGCAATACCTGAAAGTGATAACGCAAGCAAAACAGATAAAATAATTGTCTTCACAACGAGTTTATTTATAGTTGAATATAGCAAAGCTAAAAATATTCGGTGAGAGAGATTGATAATTTGCCTATTTTTGACACAAATTAAGTCTTTGTTCAAACATGTTGTAAAATAATACTATCAATGGGCTTAGGAGAACTTTATTTCCGCGGAACTGTTTTTTATCAAAAAATATGAATAGATAAACTCACATCAATATTTAAGACCATGGCTGACATCAATACCAGAATTAGCGACTTTGTTTGGAAGAATCTTAATGAAAAACATATTACCGGGAAAAAAGATCCCTTCTGGGAGTCACTGGTGAATACAGGGACAGAGTTGTGGCTCGATACAGGCGATATGGAAGAGGCTGAATCAAACTGGTCTGCTGAAATGAGTGCATTGACAACTAACAATACTCTTTTGAACAATGAGATTCAAAAGGGGATTTATGATGTTTTCATTTCCGAAGCAAAAAGTATTGTGAGAGACCTGCCTCAGGAGGACAGGGTTAAGGAGATTGCCTTCATTTTAAATGCCCGTCATGGCCTCAGGCTGGCTCAGAAGTTCGGTGGTCTGGTGAGTGTCGAACTGCATACCGATACTGCACACGATATAAAAGCCATTCAATATTACGGAAGAAGGTTTCATGAGTTATGCCCCGAGCAATTCATTGTAAAAGTTCCGATTACAGCTGAAGGTTTGATAGGAGCGAGGATGCTTAAAGATTCAGGAATTAAAGTAAATGTTACGCTGGGGTTCAGCGCACGACAGAATGTTTTGGTTACCAGGGTTGTACGACCCGATTATGTCAATGTGTTTCTTGGAAGGATAGGTGCTTATATGATAAATAATAAACTTGGGGATGGTACAGGAGCAGGGGAAAAAGCAGTCGTTGCATCGCAGAACTGGGTAACGGGATTATCGGCTGAAAATCCCTGGCAAACCAGGCAGATTGCTGCCAGTCTGAGAAATTATAACCAGCTTGATTTGCTTGCAGGTATTGATGTATTTACCATGCCTCCGAAAGTAGCTGCATCAGGAAGAAAAGAACTAAGCGGAAAGTTCGTATCCAGGACCCACGAGAACTACGATGTAAACCTGTTCGACACGGCAAAAGAGGCACATATAGAGAACTTCTGGGAAGTTGATAAGAAAATTCTTAAGCTTTCTGAAAGACTTGCCGCTAAAATCCCTTCAAAAGGATCTGAACTTATTGCAGCGGCTCATGAGGAGGGTTGCGAAGATTTGTTCCCGTTGCTTACAAAAGAGGAGAAAACCTTTTTGGCATCCGATGGTAAAATTCCTGTCCACTCAAGATGGCAGAAAAAAATCAGCGAAGGAAAGACATCTCCCGATACGTTACTTACGCTGGCAGGACTTGCCTCATTTAATGCTGATCAGGTGATGCTCGATCAGAGGATAAAAGGTATTATTGAATAGATCCGAGTGACCGTTGCCTTACGATCTCATATAGCAGAATACCAGCTGCAACTGATACATTAAGAGAGCTTATTGAACCTGTCATCGGGATTTTTATCTGTTGGTCCGATAGCGCAATAAGTTCCCGGCTTACACCTTTGTCTTCAGATCCCAGAATTAATACGGCAGGACCTGCCAGTGGCGCCTCAGAGGCTGTTAATCCCGATTTCTCGGCGGCACAAAAAACCTTTAGACCGGAATCCTTCAGAAATTCAATTGCCCTCACAATACTTTTTTCCCTGCAGACCGGAAATATATGCAAAGCACCGGCTGACGTTTTGACTGCATCTGCTGTTATCCTGGCTGATCCTTTTTCAGGTATAATAATTCCATCTGCCCCAAAACATTCTGCCGTACGCACTATTGCTCCAAAGTTTCTGACGTCTGAGACTCCGTCAAGAGCAATTAGCAGCGGATCATTTCCTTTTTCCCAGATCATTGGAAGCAGGTTGGCAATGTACTGGAATTCAATTACCGACAGCCATGCTAATACTCCCTGGTGATTCTTTTTCGTTACCAGTTCTATTCTTTCAAGAGGAACGATCTGGTACACTATATTATGAGTCTTTACTTCGGCCATCAGCTCGTGATAGAGCGAA
>JAHEYW010000281.1 GCA_023251395.1 Bacteroidales bacterium | reverse complement strand
ATCGGCATCTGTAAGAAGAATTTTGCCGGTCTGTTTCTGAACGTCCTTCACTTCAGTTTTCAACAATGACCCTTCAATACTTATGCTGGGATTTTCGATTGAAGCATTATTTGCTGTTTCAATAAGATCGAAAGAGTTCTGTGCAAGGGTGAGGATCCTGACAGGTGTATGAATTTCCACATGAGCATATGCATTACCTGAATAGGTTCTTTTGTATACAGTGAAGGGATTGAGGTTGAGTGGGAGTTTGCTGACACCTGAACCCACTCCGGCTTTAAGTTTCACTGAAAGCCTGGGAGCAAGGGCTTTTCCCTCATTATTGTTTGACAGGACAATTACATCTGCATTCCGGGCAGATACAGCCTGTGAAATTAAATTTGTATAGACCTGGTTGTCGAATATCCTGCAAAGATCATTGTTTATGCTGAGGATTTTTGTCACACCATAATTACCAAGTTTCTTAAGTTCAGTTTCATCTACTGCGCCGATTGACAATGCAATTGCGGATGAACCTGTCATTTCAGCAACTTTTGATGCATATGAGACCAGTTCAAAAGTTGATTTTTTAAATTTTCCGTCCCAGTTCTGGGTATATACTAATACTGACATAATTAATTTCGGATTTCGGATTGCGGATTTATTTCTACGGACTTCTGTCTTAGATGACTTTTGCTTCGTTCTGCAGCAGTTCAATTAGCTGTCCCGGGTTTTCAGAATCAACATATTTGCATGCTGCACGCGGTTTTGGTTTTTCAAAGACAACAATCTTTGTAAAAGGATCAGTAGCAACCGGTTCATATACCTTAACAGGTTTAGTCCTTGCCATCATTATCCCTCTCATGGCAGCAATTCTTGGTTCCTTTGCAATACCTTTCTGGACAACAGCAATAAAAGGAGCCGGAACAGATACCACTTCACGGCCTCCGTCTACCTCCCTTGTAATAACAGCTTTCCCACCTTCTATTTTCAAACCTGAAACGGCTGAAACGGAGGGAATATTCAGAAGTTCAGAGATCATACCCCCTGTCATTGAACCATTAAAATCACTTGATTCAATTCCACAGAGAATTATATCGTATTGTTCTTTTTTGATCACCTCGGCCAGCTGCACAGCAACATAATAGGAGTCTGCAGGTTCCGCATTTATCCTGATAGCATCATCAGCCCCGATAGCGAGTGCCTTACGGATGGTAGGTTCAGATGATGCGGGACCAACATGTGCGACTGTAACAGATTTAATACCAGTTGAGGCATCATCTTTTAATTCCAGCGCTCTCGTAAGCGAGAGTTCATCCCATGGGTTTATGACCCATTGAATACCTGTTGTGTCCAGTTTGGTGTCAGCCTCCACAAACTTGATTTTTGTAGTTGTGTCGGGCACATTACTGATACAAACCAAAATTTTCATTGGCAAAATGTTTTATAAAAATTATAATATTCAGAAAATCCAGTCTTTATGATCGGAAACCTTTCATAGAGGCGGCAAATATAATAATTTAAGATTCACAATCAAATCTCAAAATAATCGTAAATAGCATGTGGTCGAAATATATTTTACTCATAATAGTCTGTATTTCATTTATTTAAAAAACGTATATATTATAAAAATCAAATACAGTCGAAAGGGTAAAAAAATGGTCTTTTAATGATTATTTTTTCGTTAAAACCAAAATTAAAATCTAATTTCGCGACGCAAATAAAAGAACAACAAGGTATATCAGGCCGGATGAATAAATTCAGAACATATGGAGCAGTGATCCTTTCAATGGTATTCTGGTCATTCTCGTTCATATGGTTTAAAGTCGCTAATGAGTATTACAGACCAATTGCCATAGTATTCGTAAGGCTGGTTCTTGCAGTCATGATCCTCGGTGCCTGGCTCATTATAAAGAAGAAAAACATAAGTATTGACAGAAGTGACAGGAGGCTCTTTTTCATGCTGGCATTTTTCGAACCTTTTCTTTATTTTCTGGGGGAAAGCTTCGGTCTTACATTTGTATCCTCAACGACAGCCTCAGTCATTATATCGACAATCCCGGTTGTCGCAACAGTTGGTGCATGGGTGATCCTGAAGGAGAGACTAACTTTCCTTAATTACGCGGGAATATTCCTGTCTTTTGCGGGAGTTATTGTTTTTGTTTTGAATAAGGATCTCTCTCTTTCATTCAACCTGAAAGGATTGCTTCTTCTGACCTTTGCGGTATTCTCGGCCGTCGGATATAATCTGACTCTGAGTAAGCTTGTGGGAAATTACAGTCCGGTGATGATCGTATTTGTCCAGAATGTTATTGGCGGGGTCTTATTCCTTCCTCTTTTCCTTTTGTTTGAAATTAAGCCGTTCCTTGCAGTTCATCACACTGTCATCACTCTTAAACCTATTATTGAATTATCGGTTTTCGCATCGTGTGCAGCATTCATTCTCTTTGCCTATTCAGTCAAAAACATGGGAATCTCAAAGACAAATGTATTTTCAAATAGCATCCCATTGTTCACAGCTATTTTTTCATTTTTTCTTATGGATGAAAAACTGACATTAATGAACATCATCGGCATGGTTGTCGTGATTCTCGGCTTATTCCTTTCGCAGATCCATGCAAAAAAACAGATAATTGACGATGCTCTTGTGCTGACAGGAAAAACTGCCTGAAAGGCCCGATCTACGTTGCTACATACTATTCTTGTCGTTTCAGGCGTTTAATAAATTCATGTTATCTTTGCTGACATTGTACAGATGACCCGAAAAGAATCGCTGATAATAATCCTGGTTTTGAACATTTCCATATGTTCAGGACAGACCGGTGGGAACCATGTTTATGATTTCCTGAACCTGACTTATTCAAGCCTGGTTTCCTCACTTGGAGGGATGAATGTTGCACTCAGGACCAATGATCTAAATATGGCCAGCCAGAATCCTGCACTTCTTGAAAAAGAAATGGATAGAAATCTTACCCTGAACTATGTCAATTACTTTGCCGGTATAAATTATGGTATGACAATGTATTCGAGAAGCATCAACGGAATAGGGAATTTTGCCGCAGGTCTTACTTATCTGAATTACGGAACCTTCAGGGAAGCCGATGAGGCAGGAACAATTACAGGCTCATTTTCAGCTTCAGAATATGCATTCTCTGTGTTATATTCAAGAGTAATAGATACACTTTTTTCGGTTGGAATAAACATTAAACCTGTCCTCTCAACTCTTGAGAAATACACTTCACTGGGATTCGCAGTCGATATAGGAGGAACATATCACAGCAGAAATAATCTTTTCTCTGCGGGATTTGTTATTAAAAATGCCGGAATGCAGATCACAACCTACACAGGGGAAAGCCGTGAAAAACTGCCCTTCGAAATACAGGCCGGGGCTTCCCAGAAACTGGCCCATGCACCATTCCGTTTTTCACTTAC
>JAHEYW010000280.1 GCA_023251395.1 Bacteroidales bacterium | reverse complement strand
GAATATAACCAGGCATAACTGTGTCCAGATCAATCATACAGAGAGCTTTGTCATTCTTATCGAAAAGAATATTGTTGAATTTAGTATCATTATGAGTGATCCTGATGGGTATCTTCCCACTCTTCACAAGCCTCATAATTACCTGCATTTTGTCTGCCCTTTCCTGAATAAACCTGACTTCATTCAATACACTTTCAAGTCTTTTAACAGGATTAGTTTTCAGGATATTGTCGAAAGCCTGTATTCTGAGTGTTATATCCTGGAAATCAGGTATAGTTTCAAAAAGAGGTTCACCATCAAGATCTGCCAGCATTGCCTGGAATCTGCCAATTGCCTTTCCTCCCTGGAATGCCTTTTCAGGGCTGTCAACGATATCATATGATTTATGCTCCGGGATAAACACAAACATCCTCCAGTAATTCATATATCTGTCAGTTATCCAGCTTTTCCCGTTTTCAGCATAAATTATGTTAAGGCATTCCCTGCTGACATTACTGCCTGGGCTTGCGGAAATTTTCTTCTTCAGATGTTCAGTAACTCTTTCAATATTTTGCTGGAGTTCAGGGATCTTCTTAAAAATATTGCAATTTACCTTTTGAAGGATATAATCATCTTTATCCTGCTCAGATGTTGTTATCAGGAAAGTATCATGGATATGACCATTGCCATATGGCTGACATGATAGATAGGTACCTTCAGTCAGAAACTGGGCATAGATTTTTCTGATAGGGTCTGACATTTCATTTTCCGGCTTTGTGTCCGATAAATGCATAATACATTATTACAAGGTAGCAGGGAATACAGACCCAGTATGCTGATTGAGTTGAGAAAGTAACTGCCAGTTTTCCATAAAGAAGTGGGAGCAAAGCACCGCCGACGATAGCCATAATCAACATTGCTGATCCTGTTTTTGTAAACCTGCCCAGTCCTGTTATAGCAAGGGGCCAGACAGCGGGCCACACAAGCGCATTTGCAAACCCAAGGAGAGCAATGAACATTACTGTAACCGGTATAACAAGTTCAATTGGTTTGAAAGTGACAAGATCAATAAAATGCATGGTAAAAGAATTCTGTGCAGGCACAAATATGGCACCAAGGGAAAATATAACTCCAAGTATTGTACAAATTTTAAGTGCGTCAGATTGTTTAAGATATCTTGGAATGAATATGATTCCTGACAAATAGCCAATGATCATTCCCACCATAGTTAATGAGGTATAGTATTTTGCTGAATCCATGCTAACCCCAAGTGATTGCCCGTATCTTATAATGCTGTCTCCTGCAATAACTTCCACTCCGACATAAAAGAAAAGTGCAATGACTCCCAGAAAGAGATAGGGAAACTGCCATATACTGTTTTTACCTGCATTGTTCTCAGTTGTGGTGCTATCTTCCGAATCAGTATCAACTTCAGGGAGAGGAGCAAACCTGATGGCCAGGCCGAGTATAATTAGAACAACTGCCATAACAATATAGGGCATAATAACTCTGTGTGCCATTTCATTAAGAATTGTGGCATGAGTTAAAGCATCAGAAGCATTTGCGAGGCTTTGCTGAAGGAGATCATTGTCATGCAGAATGATGCTGGCCAATATCACAGGTGCAATTGCACCTGCGAATTTATTGGCTATTCCCATAATACTGATTCTTTTGGCTGCGCTTTCTGGTGGACCTATTATTGTTATATAGGGATTAGATGCAGTCTGCAGAAGGGCGAGTCCTGTACCCTGCACAAATAAACCAGTAAGGAACAGGCTGAATGTTCTTGTCAATGCGGCAGGAATAAAAATGAGAGCCCCCAGTGCCATAACCCACAGTCCAATCGTCATTCCGTTAAGAAATCCGGTTCTTTTCAGGACAGCTGAAGATGGAAGGGCCATGACAAAATATGATACATAAAATGCAGTTGTAACGAAATAAGCCTGAAAATCGTTCAGCTCGCAGGCAGTTTTGAGAAAAGGTATAAGAATACTGTTAAGCCATGTCACAAAACCAAAAATGAAAAAGAAAATTCCGATTACTGTTATTGACAGGATGTAATCCTTCCTGCTTATTTCTGAAGTGACATGGGTGTGTGACATATTTAATTAATTTGATATTTCAAAACTAACTTTTTTAACTTTTGCTACAAAGTTAAAATTACTTTGTTTAGTGACTATCTGTAATTAGGAATACGATATTGCGAATAGCTTGAAAATCAATTTATTTACCCCAGCCCCAAGGGGAGTAAATTGATTTTCTTCGCTCCCCATGGGGTCGTGGTAAACGAAGAAAATCAATGAAATCAAATAACTTATTCCTGATATTCATATATTGTTTTTGTTTTTCAGGTAGTACTAATGACCTTATTTTAAACTATTTTTGCCGCATATTAATCAGATTGTAAAATGAACAAAAGAGAAATATTAGAAAAGATCAAGAGCAAAAAGTCTTTTATTTCTGATATGGATGGAGTTATTTATCACGGTAATAAAATATTACCCGGGGTGCCTGAATTTGTTGAATGGTTGAAAACTGAAAATAAGAAATTTCTTTTTCTCACAAATTCAAGTGAAAGGACACCGCAGGAGCTTCAGGAAAAAATGAAAAGGCTGGGAATTGATGTTGCAGTCGATGTATTCTATACCAGCGCACTGGCTACAGCTAACTTTCTTGCCAGTCAGAAACCTAAAGGGACTGCTTTTATTATAGGTGAAGCAGGATTAATCAATGCATTATATAATGTCGGATATACAATGAATAACGTAAATCCTGATTATGTAGTCGTTGGAGAGACAAGAAGCTATAGTTTCGAGAAGATCGAGCAGGCAATAAACCTGGTTCTTAAGGGCGCAAAACTGATCGGCACTAATCCTGATCTTACAGGTCCCGTTGAGGGAGGAATAATTCCTTCCACCCGTTCTCTGATGGCTCCAATTGAGCTTTCAACCGGTCGTACAGCCTATTACGTAGGTAAGCCTAATCCTTTAATGATGAGAAGTGCTTTAAGAAAGCTTGGAGCAAGTCGTGAAGATTCAATTATTATCGGTGATAGAATGGACACAGACATTATAGCTGGTATTGAATCAGAAATAGATACCTTGCTTGTTCTATCAGGAATTTCTACCCTTAAAACAGCGGATAAATTCGCATACAGACCTCATTTTATACTTCAGGGGGTAGATGAGATTCTAAACTTCAAACCAAGATTTGAACATAGAAAGGTCAATTACAAAGCCAAACCCACACAGAACAGACAGAAACAAAATTAAGACCCAAATGCTCATAATAGCTTTACAATCTCTGTTCCTCTATTTATTTTTTCTACAATCTGCGATAGGTGAGGCACGCCAGAGTAATACTATAGTGAAGCCGGAAGAAATAAAGAACTGGGTTGGATTTCTTGCTTCCGATGAAATGAGAGGAAGAAGAAATGGTTCCCCTGAAATGATTAAGGCTGCGAATTGGATTGAGGCAA
>JAHEYW010000279.1 GCA_023251395.1 Bacteroidales bacterium | reverse complement strand
CTTATATCCCCACCCTTTCGGTCCGACCTGCAATTTTTATATTAGGCACTTTATATTCATCAATATTCTGTATCTGCATCTCAGCGCCAGCAGAAAAATGGTTTCTTGCCATTCCTGCCCCTGAGGTTATCCTGTATTGAAGTGATGCGCCGCTTGCGAATAATCTTCTGTACTGAACGGCTGAAGAGCCAGGTTCCTTATAATCAGTCATTCTGATAAAACCCATTATATTAATCTGCTGATTTTCCGAAAGTCTGATTTCTGAGTTTATGCCATTCGTAATTCTTCTTGTATTCTGGTATTCGTTACATGGAATGGCATCGGGATTGGCCTGTCTGGGATCGGAAAGCTGGGAGATGTTCAGTCCCTCCGCATTCTGATTCAGATAATTTGAAAAGGTGAATATCTCTGATATCTTAAGGTTTTTCCGGGGCTGCCAGGTTATAAGTCCGCTACCTATTCCTCCGTGGAAAGCCTGGTGAAGCCGGTATCCATTCCCTTTAAAATCTGAGAAAGATATCCGGTACTTCAGTTTATCTGATGTCCCGTCAGCAGATCCATATACTTTGTGAAACCCGTTCGAGCCATAAATTGCAGATATTTGTGCATTAAGAGGCTCTAAATCAGGTTCCTGAGTTGAGATATTTAATATACCGGCATTCGCACCTCCACCATACAACGAGGCAGAAGGGCCTCTCAGGACTTCAATTTTTCCAACTGAATTCCAGTCAATATCATACAGATCAGCAGCAAAACCTGAAGGGTCATTTACAGGGATACCATCAATAAGCACTTTAATTCCTCTTAATCCTCTTTCTGATAATATACCCTGACCACGAATAGACATGTGTATCCTTGACCCATTTGCCTGGTTATCTATCCTGACACCAGGAACAAGTCTTAAAGCTTCATCTGCTGCAATCGAGCGTGGCATTGTTTGAAGATTGGGTGTACTTACAAGTGAAACGGCTCCTGGATTTGACTTCAATGGAACAGATAACCTGTTTGCACTGACAATTACTTCACCCAGATTCCTGTATGATATAGTGTCAGGGATCTGATCCTGTGCAAGCATCTGCACCGAACTTATAATCAACATTATAAACAAGACTAACTTAATTTGTATTTTATTCATTTTAATATAATATGAAATCAAATTCCAAATTTAATTATTAGTATCGTGTCCGCAAACTGTTTCATAGCATCAGAGGGCAAGCTGATTCTACTATCAGTTTTATTAATCTCCTCATATGATAAACTTTTTTACCTTTGGTTTTATTAAAATTTACTTAAAGTTTCCCCCGATAGGCTCATTCTACTTTTTATGAAAAAGAACTTTCCCCTTCTTCTTATTTTTTCTCTGACAACAACTCTTTCACTTTATTGTCAAAAGAGTGGTACAGGAGTAAAGACTATTAAATCATCCGATCTTGAAAGTTACCTTTCATTCATTGCGTCGCCTCATCTCAGGGGAAGGATGAACGGAGAGGCCGGTCTTGACATAACAGCCAGTTACATAGCATCACAGGCAAAAAAGATAGGATTAAAACCTGTTGACGGAAGCAGCTATATACATACCTATAATGTCATAAGTAAAAGTCTGGACATGAAAACCAGCGAGATAAGAGTTACCCGGACAGATGGAACTATATCTGTCATAAATGAGCCATTTTATCAGCGACTTCCATCGGGTCCAGGCAATTTCAAGGCTGAAGGCGATGTCGTTTTTGCCGGATATGGGATAAATGCGCCCGAATATAAATACAGTGACTTTGACAGCATAAAACTGGAAGGTAAAATATTGCTTATCATGGACAGGGCTCCTTCAACCCCTGATGGTAAAAAATGCCTGTTTGAGGATCAGAAATGGATGACAAATACCGGACTCATCAATAAGCTAAAGTTCCTTATTTTCACAAGAGTAAAAGCCATTCTTGTTGTTAATGATCCGAAATCAGGTTACAATTCTCTGGACGAATCAAACCCCGGAACAGCTGAATATCTTAAATCAACGATGACACTAAAGGGGGATAGGGACAAAATAAAGGATTTGCCAGGTATGCCAAGACTAATCTTTGTACATAGAAAAGTGGCTGATGAGATATTAAGTGGAACAGGTACAACTCTCGATGAATTACAGAATAAAATCGACGAGGGATTAAAACCACATACATTTGAGGTGAAAGGAAAAAAAATAGCAATAAATGAAGTCGCTCCCGAAGAAGAAAAAACACTTCCTAATGTAGCGGGCATTATTGAAGGCAGAGATCCGGGACTTAAAAATGAAGTAGTAATTTTTTCAGGTCATATGGATCACATCGGTATGAAAGGTAACGAAGTTAATACTGGAGCAGATGATGATGCGTCAGGGTGCTCAGCTCTCCTTGAAATAGCAGAAGCCTTTCAGTCTCTCCCAAAAAAGCCATTGAGATCTGTAATGTTTCTATGGTTTTCCGGTGAAGAGATCGGGCTATTCGGATCTGAATCATATGTCAATAGTCCATATGTTCCTCTTGATAAAACAGTTGCAGATCTGAATATGGATATGATCGGCCGGGATAAAAGTGAAGCCGACACCTCAAAGGCTAATCCTATGACTGGTCCAAACGCTGTTTTTGTTATTACAGATTACCAGAGCAAAGACCTTGTTTTGCTGGCTGATCAGGAAGCAAAAAAAACCGGACTAACTCTCGACTACAGTCTGAGTGGAAGGAATCATCCCCTTCAACTATTCGCCAGAAGCGATCATTATAATTTTGTACAGAAGAACATCCCTATTCTATTCTTTACTACCGGGTTGCACACAACATATCATACACCTGGTGATGTCATTGAAAAGATTGACTTTCGTAAAATGGAAAGGATAACCAAAACAATGTATAATATCGGATACAGGTTAGCAAACCAGAAAAACAGGATTCTGACTGACAATCCATTCAGCAACTGGAAGAATTAGACAGGCTCCTGAGAATGAAAATATTTTAGAAAATCGGCAACAATGAACGTACTGCCGCCGATAAAAATAATATCGTTTTTATCAGCATCCTTTCTCGCCTCTTTGAAAGCTGTTTCAACATTCAGATATGAATTACCTTTCAGATCCTGCTCCAATCCCTGTTTCAGTAGCATATTTTCATCAAGTGCACGTGGAACGGATGCTCTGGTAAAATAATATTTTGCATCTTTTGGCATCAGTGGAAGCAATCTGCTTATATCCTTGTCACTTACAAAACCAATTACAATATGGAGATTATCCCCGGGGGTATTTCCAAGTTGTTTTATTACATACTTCAAACCTTCAAGGTTATGTCCGGTGTCGCAAACAATAAGGGGATTAACTCCCAGCACCTGCCATCTGCCCTGCAGACCTGTATTGATCGTTGTACTGTTAATCCCATTAATAAGGTTTTCTTCGGAAATATTGAATTTGAACCTCAGTAGTTCAATCGCAGTTGCAACTACCTGAAGGTTTTTT
>JAHEYW010000074.1:5157-12690 GCA_023251395.1 Bacteroidales bacterium | reverse complement strand
GAGCCTCCGGGAGATCCCACAACGAGAAACAATTTCTGATCTTTTTCGATAATTGTAGGTGACATTGAACTCAGCATCCTTTTGCCTGGTTGAATTGAATTTGCCTCCCCTCCTACGAGTCCGAACATATTCGGAGTTCCTGGTTTTGAAGAAAAATCATCCATTTCGTCATTCAGAAGAAAGCCTGCACCTTCAACTACAATGCTATTCCCGAATGTATTATTCAATGTCGTGGTAGTTGAAACAGCATTTCCAAGAGAGTCGACGACTGAATAATGAGTAGTCTGTTCACTCTCATACTTTAATGGTTCCCCATGACTTACTTCTGCAGAGGGTGTAGCTTTTTCCGCGTTAAAGCTCTTCATGCGTTCTGAAATATATTTTTCACTAACCAATTGAAGAACAGGTATTTTTATGAAATCCGGATCTCCCAGAAATTCAGCCCGGTCTGCAAATGCCCTTCTCTCCGACTCTGTTATCAAATGAACTGATTTTGGTGTATGAAATCCTGATCCTTTAAGATCATGACCTTCCGTCATCATAAAAAGTTGCATCAGTGTTACACCTCCGCCAGAAGGAGGACCCGGGGAAATTATATTATAACCATGATAATTTGTATTCAGGGGTTTTCTGATTAATGCTTTATAACTGGTTAAATCCTCACCGGAAAGAATCCCGTTATCACGTTTCATCTCATTCAGAATAAGACCAGCTGTTTCGCCTGAATAGAATCCATTCCTGCCCAGATCACGGACTCTTATAAGTGTTTGGGCCAGATCAGGTTGAATGAGAAAGTCACCCTGCTTCCAGAGAGAATCTTTTACAAATGCAGTTTTACTATGATTTCGTTCCAGGAATATTTTCCGGTTGTTGTTCAGGGAAGCAGCTTGTTTTTCGGGAAGAGGAAACCCTTTCAATGCCAGATCAATTGCTGGCTGGATAACATCTCTGAAGGGCAGTTTACCGTATTTTTGATGAGCAGTAATAAGTCCGTCGATGCTTCCTGGAACACCACTAGATAAGTGGGTGTCAGTATTGAGACCACCTATTACCTCTCCTTTTTTATTAAGATACATATCTCGTGATGCCTTTAAAGGAGCTTTTTCCCTGTAGTCGATTACATCAGTTTCTCCATCAGAAGTCCGTATAAGCATAAATCCTCCACCCCCGATATTCCCAGCTTCAGGATAGCATACCGCCAGAGCAAGTCCGGTTGCCACTGCAGCATCAACTGCATTTCCACCTTTTTTAAGTATTGACAAACCAATTCTGGAAGCTTCCGGATGGTCAGAAACGACCATCCCATTGTGACAATGAATTCCTGGCCCTTCCAAAATACCAGTATTTTTGTCAGGTGATGCAGATCTGCAACCTGAAATAATCGATGCTGAAAGTAGTAGTAGAAATAGATATCTCATTTTCGTAATGGTTGAATGACTATCAAATATAAGAAATTAGCTCTACTCCTCCAGATTACCTTCTTTATCTGATTTTTCTAATCTGTCAAAGTAGAATCAGGTAATGTTTATAGTACTCACATATAGACAACAAGAATTTTAATGCATATGCCTATTATTTAAATGAACATCTGATCCCGGACCATAATAGTAGCAGTTTTTATTACATTTGCATAAACAATTACCAATGCTGGCAAATCAACCGCTTGCTGAAAGAATGAGACCCAGGGACCTCAATGAATTTTGTGGTCAGGTCCACCTTGTAGGCCCGAATGCAGTACTTCGAAAAGCCATTGAATCCGGAAATATTCCATCATTTATTCTGTGGGGTCCTCCCGGCGTCGGGAAGACAACTCTTGCCAATATTATTGCGAACCAGCTTAAGAGGCCGTTCTTTCATCTGAGTGCAGTTCATTCTGGCGTAAAGGATGTCAGGGAGACAATTGAAAAAGCCAAAAAACAGCAGTTCTTCAACCAGCCAAATCCAATCCTTTTTATAGATGAAATCCACCGGTTCAATAAATCACAGCAGGACTCACTCCTGAGCGCTGTTGAACAGGGAGTGATCACATTGATTGGTGCAACGACTGAGAATCCGTCTTTTGAAGTCATTTCACCTCTCTTATCAAGATGTCAGGTTTATATAATGAATACTCTGCAGGAGGAGGAGCTTAAAGGTCTTTTAGATTCTGCATTAAAAAAGGATGCTTATCTTAAAAACTATGACATTAAGATAAAGGAACACGAAGCTCTGCTGCGGGTATCGGGAGGTGATGCCAGAAAATTATTCAATGCCCTTGAGCTTGTCGTTTCATCTGAGATAACTGAATCAGGCTCTGACGAAATAGTGATAACTGATGAAAAAGTTTTAGAACACGTACAGAAAAACCTTGCCCTCTATGATAAAAAAGGTGAAATGCACTATGATGTAATTTCAGCTTTCATAAAATCAATAAGAGGAAGCGATCCTAATGCTGCAGTTTACTGGCTTGCACGTATGGTTGAGGGAGGCGAAGATCCAAAATTCATTGCCAGGCGAATGGTAATACTGGCTGCTGAAGACATAGGGCTGGCAAATCCAAATGCCATGCTTCTGGCTCAGGCTTGCTTCGATGCCATTAATGTGATTGGATGGCCTGAATCAAGGATAATTCTGACTGAAGCAGCTATTTATCTTGCAACTTCACCCAAGAGCAATTCCGTAATCAATGCAATTGATTCTGCACAGGCGGCTGTGAGAGAGGAAGGTGACCTTTCAGTTCCGCTGCATATCCGAAATGCACCTACAAGCCTGATGAAGAAGATTGGCTATGGCAAAGAATATAAATATGCGCATAGTTATGAAGGGAATTTTATTCCGGATAATTTTCTCCCTGAGGAAATAAAAGGAAAAGTTTTTTATGATCCTTGTAAAAATCCCAAAGAAGATGAAATAAGAAAAAAGTTGAATAAAATGTGGGCCGACTTTTACGATTATAAGAACGACTAAATTTTCAATATTTTCAGGTCAATAATGTTAAATTTGCTAAATTTGAATACTAAATTTTCTTTGTAATTAACTGAATATTTCTAAACTTAAATTCTGTTTTATGAAAAAATTAATTCTCGCTGCTACTCTGTTATTTGTATTTGCATTTGTGAATGCACAATCTCTGGATGAAATTGTAAAGAAGTACTCTGCTGCCAACAAACTTGACAATTTATCAAAGGTATCGACCATCAAGATTACTTCCAAGACATCGGTTATGGGCCAGGATATGCCCATTGAGACCTGGATGAAAAATCCTGATAAAATAAAGGTTGTAACAACCGCCGGTGGAATGAGTATTGTTATGGCTTTTGACGGGCAGAAAGGCTATATGATAAATCCTACTACAGGCTCGAATGACCCTGTTGAGATGGATATGAACATGGTGAAACAACAGATCGCCAACCGCAACATGTTTCAGAACAGCCTGGCTACCATGTATAAAAATGGATCCTTATCTCTCGAAAGTGAGGAAGTCGTAAACGGCAAACCTGCATTCAAAATAAAGCAAACCACTGAAGGGGCCGTTTCGTACCTGTATATTGATAAAGGTACATTCCTTGCAGTAAAAGCATCCACAACTGTAAACCAGGGAGGCCAGTCAATCAGTGTTGATTCTTATCCATCTGATTATAAGGAAACAAACGGGGTTATGGTACCTATGGTAACCAAACAGTCACTCTCCGGTATGGATATCGTAACAACAATTGTTAAAGTGGAAGTAAATATTCCGATGGAAGACAATGTATTCAAGCTAAAATAGGCATAAAGGCATAAAAGCACAAGGGCTTTAATAGGAACAACCATTCTTATTAAAGCCTTTTGACTTTTGTCTTATAACAAAAACAGGGACCAGTGTCCTGATCCCTGTCAAAGCAGCTGACCTGTAAGCCGGATTCTGTGATGATTTAATTATCTGCAAGAGATTACAAAATCATTTTCCATCATTTATCTAGCCATGACATCGCTGCCATAGTCATACGACCTACCCCCCGGCAGGACGAGCGATCCTGTTGCCGGTATACATGGTCTTTCAACCCATCAGACGTACGGCTTCCGATGTTGCCACCGGAACCGGTGAGCTCTTACCTCACCTTTTCACCCTTATTCTGACGAGATTCTGTCAGGACGGTTGTTTTCTGTTACGTTACTATACCCTCGCGGATATCTTCCCGTTAGGAAGTATGGTGCTCTTTGTTGCCCGGACTTTCCTTCCCGATAGCTATCGGGACGATGGAACGGTCTGCTGCACTGCAAAAGTACGACATTTTTCCTATTTTTGCATGGCTTTGAAGGAAGATGCTCACTTCAGTAATATTTTAAGTATTGTTTATGATCGGGATAGATATACAAGAATACAATTATGATCTGCCGGATGAAAGGATAGCTCAACATCCTCTCAGTAAGAGAGATAGCTCGCGTCTTCTTTTGTACAAGGACAATAAGATATCTGATGATGTTTTCAGAAATATTTCCAGTTATATCCCAAATGGCAGTCTCCTCGTCTTCAATAACACGAGTGTGATCAGGGCAAGACTTATCTTCTCAAAAGACAGTGGAGCACGAATTGAAATACTTTGTCTTGAACCTGTCAATCCTGTCGATTACTCGCTTAATTTCAGTTGTTTATCAAGTGTCGAATGGAAATGTCTTGTTGGAAATTCAAAAAAATGGAAATCGGGAAAGATTGAACTAAGGTTTAAAAGAAACAAACTTTCATGCTTCCTTTATGCTGAACGGATCCTTGTTGATGAAGATGTCTGTACAATAAGATTTTCATGGGATCCGTCTGATTTAAGCTTCAGTGAGGTTATTGAATCAGCCGGGCATATGCCTTTACCACCTTATATTAACAGGCCTGATATTAAGGAAGATGCTGAAAGATATCAAACAGTATACTCACTCATAAAAGGATCTGTGGCAGCTCCTACTGCCGGGTTACATTTTACAAGGGAAGTTATTTCAGATTTGCTTCATCATAAGAATGAAATAATCCAAATAACACTTCATGTAGGTGCAGGAACATTTCAACCTGTCAAATCCGGGAACATTTCAGAGCACAAAATGCATTCAGAACATTTTTCAGTTTCGCAAGCATCTCTTAATTCCCTGCTGAAATATTCCGACAATATCATTGCCGTGGGAACAACATCTGTCCGTACCCTTGAAAGCCTGTACTGGCTTGGCATCAAGATCATCGATAATCCTGCATTGACTCCCGACAAATTATTTATTGATCAATGGGAAGCTTACCGTGTTGTGCGAAATATCACCAAAGAAGAATCGTTTGAGTCTATCCTGCTTTGGATGAAGAAATTCAATCTTGATCATATTAATGCAGTCACAAGAATAATTATAGTACCAGGTTATCAATTCAGAATTATAAATGGAATCCTCACAAACTTCCACCAGCCAAAAAGCACTTTGCTTTTATTAATTTCGGCATGGGTTGGAGAAGACTGGAAGAAGGTTTACCAGTATGCGATCACGCACCAATTCAGGTTTCTTAGCTATGGTGACAGTTCTCTTCTTTTTAGAAGTAGTTATTCTGATTTATAATTATTTATTTAGTTGTACAACTAATATATTCGTTATACTTTTGTGGTATATTTGACATTGGCAACAACTTTAATCTCATTCTAAAAAATCGTGGTAATGAACATTCTTTGAAATTGAATTGATTTTTCGTTTATTTGAAAAAAAAAATAGATGGATCAGAACAGATTGATGCGGCAGATAAGTGCAATTTTTGGTGCATTCATGGCGCTGTTTTACTTGGGTGTGGGTACATATTTTCTTGTTGCTTCATATCTCCCTGTTGAAAAATTCCTTCGTTATCTGGTAGGTTCAACCTTTCTTGTATATGGCCTATACCGGGGATACATGACTTTTCTGAAAATAAGGGAGGCATTTTTTTCGGATGATGATGAAGATGATGATAACGATAGGAGACGGAATATTTTTCGAAGCAAATATGAATAAAAGCTTTTAAAGGTTGGCATGCACTTTGCTATATGTTTATAAGAAATTGTTAACCTTTAATAAATAATGACCATGAGCAGAGTATCAGTTATACAAAATTTTATTATTATTGCGTGCCGTAAAAAACATTTCAGAAACACCTTGAATGTGAAGATTTTTGGAAGGAATGCCAGGTCCGGACATATTCTCTTATATGCGGGATTGATATTTATTTTGGTCTCCTGTGCCGGTGGGGGTCTGAAAGGACCTGCTGAAACACCGACAAGAGGGAACATCAGGATATTTGCTGATGAATCTTTTCAACCACTAATTGAAACTGAAGTATTTACATTTACCAGTCTGTACCGTAGTGCTTCAATTAAACCTGAATACAGGCATGAAGTAGATCTGATAAATGACTTTATGAATGATTCTATAAAAGTTATTGTGACAAGCAGAAAACTTACAGAGGATCAGATAAAATGGCTGAGGGATACTCTTATAATTGCCAGGACAATTACATTTGCCCATGATGCAATTGCATTGATAACAAATAAAGCGAATAATGATACCCTGATGAAATACGAAACAGTGAAGGACATTTTCACAGGGAATATTATAAGTTGGAATCAGGTTAACCCAAAATCGAAACTTGGAAAAATCAGTTTAATTTTTGACAATGCAAAATCAGGTAATATCAGATATTTCAGAGAGAGATTTGATCTCAAGGAAAATCTTCCCCCGAATTTTTTTGCTCTCAATAATAATAAAGAGGTGATAGATTTTGTAGAAAGGAACAAAGACGCTGTTGGTGTAATCAGTGTAAACTGGATAAGCGATAAAAATGATTCTTTGTCAAGGAACTTTGTAAATAAAATAAATGTTCTGGCTATCGCTCAACCATTCTTCATAGATGAATCCTATACCAGACCTACTCCAGGCAACATATATGATAAGTCCTACCCCTTTATCAGAGACATTTATCTGATATCCCGCGAAACTTTTAAAGGACTCGGTTCTGGTTTTATCCAGTGGGCAACTGCTGAACAGGGACAACGGATAGTGCTGAAATCAGGACTTGTACCGGCAACCATGCCGATAAGACTGGTGCAGATAAAACAGCAGTAAAGACAAAAGTAAAAAGTAAAAAGTAAAAAGTATAAAGTCTGAAGTAATATTAAACCGGATTAGAAACAACTAACAAATACCATAGCAAAAAAATAAACATAATTATGAAACGAGCAATTTTAAGTCCAGTGGTTTTCCTTGCGGTAGTTGCAGGATTGTTTACAGGCACAAGAGTTACTGCTCAGGACCTGAATTCTACAATCCAGTTGACCAGAAGTGAACAGTATGACAAGGCTGCAGAACAGTTTAAGCAGTTGATAGCCAAGGAACCAGGTAACAGTCAAAACTTTTTCTTTTACGGTGAAAATATCCTTCAGGATTTTTTCTCCGATACCATTTCCAACTCTCTGACCATATATACAAAAGATGCCAAAGCTCAATATGAAAAAGGTATCGCTGCAAACCCCAATGATCCGCTTAATTATATAGGACTTGCCAAAGTAGCATTCTTCAACAATG
>JAHEYW010000074.1:0-5147 GCA_023251395.1 Bacteroidales bacterium | reverse complement strand
AAGACAGCCGGTGAACAAAGAGCAAAGGCAAAAAGCTTTCTGCAACCTTATAAAAACATAAAAAAGATGGTTCCTCCAGCAAAGGATTATGCATTTACACTTGCAAAACTTGCTGAATCCTATATATCGGAAACATTCAAGGTCGATACAGGAATGGCGCTTCCGTTGATAAGAGAAGCAATAAGAATAGATGGCAAGAATAAGGATATCTACCTTATTGCCGGCGACATTTATAATTTGAAGAATGACGGATCTAATGCAATAAAGAATTATAACCTTGCGCAGGAGTATGATCCAAAGTCACCGACTGCAGCAATGAAGATTGGCAGTATATATGTAAAAGCAAGAAACCTGGAGGCAGCAATACCTAAGTTCCAGGAAGCCCTTGAGTTAAATGTAAACTATGCTCCTGCGTACCGTGAACTTGGTGCTCTCTATTCAAGTGCCCGCAGATATGATCTTTCAAAAGAGAACTTTAAAAAATATCTTGAACTGACCCAGGGAAACATTCCTGCACAGATTAAGTATGTTATCTCTCTATTCTATGCCGGTGAATATGATGAAGTAATTAAAAATGTTGACGAGATATTTCAAAAAGATAAATCGAAAGCATATTTGAATCGTCTTGCCGGTTATTCATGCTATGAAAAGAAAGATGCAGATTATAACAAGGCGCTTGGTTATATGGAAACACTTTTTAAAACTGTGAATCCTGATCTTATCAATAAGAAGGACTATCTTTATTATGCTAAGATACTGCTCAGGAAGAATCAGAATTATCCAAAGCTTTTGGCAGAACAGACCAGACAGCAAAATCAGCTTGACAGGGAAAAGACAAGACTTGCAAATGCAACTGCTGCAGATAAGCCAAAACTTAAACCGCTGGTTGATACTTTAACAAGCAGGAAGGTAAAAATTGATGCACAGATCTCCAGGGCAGATGTTGAGGTAAATAAAGCATTCGAATCATATAATAAAGCATTATCGTATGACTCTCCTGATAAGCCGGATCTTGTTCTGTTAAATGAAATGGCCAACAACTATTATTCATACGGCAGATATGAACTGGCTGCCAAAACATTATCTAAACTTATTACCCTTGGAAGAAACGAAACCAAAGATCTTATGCAGCTTGCCAGGTGGTATTATACAGGTGAAAAATACAAGTCTGTTGATTCTGTTTGTAATGAGATCCTGAAAAAAGATCCTTCTATCCTTGATGCTTATCTTTTTACTGCCCGGTCCTCATCCAGGATGGAACCCGATCCAAAACAGGGATTGGCAAAAGCCAAATTTGAAACACTGATTGAAAAAGCTGGCGTTGATTCAGTCAAGAATCACAGAGAGATGATGGAAGCATTTACATACTTAGGTTATCATTACATGATGAATGATAATACCAGTAAAGCCACAGAATATTACAACAGAATGATATCACTTGATCAGAATAATAAGGAATATAAGATAAGGGGTCTTAATGGTATAGCACAATTACAGACCAGGGCTGCCACTAATGAAAAGACTATAGAGGGAAGGTTACCATGGCTGGCTAAAGCCCAGGAAACGTATAACAGGGTACTCGCTATTGATCCGGCTAACGAATCGGCAAAAGCATCCCTGAAATGGGTTCAGGATTTTGAGAAGCAGGTAAGGGCTGGTATTAATCCCAATGAGCTTAAGGGGACAATAAAGGATGCTTCGGGGCAACCTGTAGTAAACGCTTCAATAAGAGTAAAAGATACTGCTGCAGAGACTTATTCTAATGCCAAAGGAGAATTCAAGTTTGAGATTCCTCAGGCATCCGAAGCTATTTTGATTTCTGCAAAAGGTTTCAAGACCAAGGAAATACCTGTGCAGAGACCACTTAAGGCTATGATTATTACCCTTGAACAATAATATTTATTTTAGCTTTTTTTCCATAATTTGACATAGGGTATAAACAGGCTAAACGGGTCATAATAAATATATAAGAGGAACACCGGAGTAGTTTACTAACATTTATTCCATTAGAGTTGGAATTAAAAAAACCAAACTATATATTTGCAAACTGTAGAATTTTAAACCTTAACAAATCGATACAAAATGAGTAAAAAAGGAAGTTCGTTGAAAGATGCATTGCAGAATGCTTTTGCAGTGAGTGCTATACTTATAGCATTTTTAATCTCCTATTATTTATTTACACAGATAATGGGAAACCCGGTTAACTTTCAGGGTAATAATCCAAAAGGATCACCTATTGAGGGTAACTACCTGGGAATTATTTACAAAGGAGGTTATATTGTTCCGATCCTTATGACATGCGTTTTAACACTGATCATCTTTATTTTTGAAAGGGCAATCACACTTACACGCGCAAAAGGTAAAGGAAGAATAAACACATTTGTTCGTTCACTTCAGACTCTTCTTGCAGAAGATAAAATTGAAGAAGCTATGGAAGCTTGCGACAAGCAGAGAGGTTCACTTGCAAATGTTATGAAAGCTGGTCTGGAACGTTATCGTGACCTTCAGAAAGACAAGGAACTTGAAAAAGATCAGAAGATCCTTTCAATCCAGAAATCATTTGAAGAAGCTACAGCTCTTGAACTGCCGATGCTTTCAAAAAACATGGTAATCTTCTCAACATTAGCATCAATTTCTGTGTTGATCGGTCTTATCGGAACAGTTCTTGGTATGATCCGCGCATTTGCTGCTCTTGCACAGTCTGGTGCTCCTGATGCTCTTGCTCTTGCAACTGGTATCTCTGAAGCACTTGTTAACACAGCATTTGGTATTACGGGTTCTACCCTGTCAATTATAGCTTTTAACTATTTCTCATCAACAATCGATAGCTATACCTTTAAGATTGACGAAGCCGGTTTCAGTCTGACTCAGACATTTGCCGCTTCACTGAAGAACGCATAGTACATAATTTATCTTTTGGTTTCAAAACATTTAATAAACTCGAACAATGCCAAAGATTAAATTACCAACAAAGTCTCCCCATATCGACATGACGCCGATGGTTGACCTGTTTTCTGTAGTGTTGACATTTCTTATGCTGACAACTACTATGAGACAGCCGGAACCGGCTACTGTTGATACACCTGCCTCAATATCAGAAAAACCTACACCTGATTATAATATGATGACTCTTCTCATTTCGAAAGAAGGAGGTGTTTTCCTCAATGTAGATAACGGAGGGGATACGCTTTCAAAATTCAGACCCTTGATTCTTGCTGAAATGGGAAAACAGTATAATATTGAATTCACAGAAGAAGAGAAAAGAGAATTCGAAAAGCTACCAATGTCTGTTGGAGTTCCGATGGATAAAATGAAAGAATTCCTCGATACAAAGGAACCTGCAAAGAGAAAGCTATTACAGACTGGCATTCCTTACGATTCTCTTGATAATCAGCTTGCTTCTTGGGTTCTCTATTGTCGTCAAGTAAATCCTAAGGTAAATGCCTGTTTAAAAGGTGACTCCAAAACCGAATATCCGGTTGTAAAGAAGATCCTAAATATTCTTCAGGATAAAAACGTAAACAGGTTTAATCTGATTACCAATCTTGAAGCTGTTAAAATAAAAGACGAAAATACCCAGAAGTAACATGGCAGAGATTATTCAAGAGGAAAAGGGAAAAGGTGGGAAGAAAAAGGCAAAGAAGCATGCTCCCCATATTGATATGACGCCGATGGTAGACCTTATGTGTCTGCTGATCACGTTTTTCATGCTGACAACAGCTTTCAGCAAATCCAAGGTCATGGAGATTACCCTTCCTGAAAAACTTAAAGATAAAGACAAAAAGAATCAGGAAGCCCCAAGAATTGCTAAAAGCCGTACATTGAATGTTATCCTTGGTCCTGACAATAAAATTTTCTATTATACCGGTATGGTGGAAGATCCAAAAAATCCACCAGTACTCCAGGTAACTGATTTCAGTCCGACAGGGATAAGAGCACTCCTCCTTGAGAGGAACAAGGCGCTGTTTAATAAAATTTCTCAGTTTCAGGCAGATGTAACCGCTGGTAAAATAACAATCCCGCGCGATTCAGTAGCATCTGCCGTCAGGAAACTGAAAAATGATGATGACACAGGGCCAATTGTACTTATAAAAGCTTATAAGGCATCAAACTATGGTAATTTTGTCGATATCCTCGATGAGATGTCTATTGTTGGTATAGCCCGAAATACTTTTGTTGACATAAACTGGATTGAAGAAAAAATGGTTGAGACCGCCCTCGGTATCACACCAACTTCAGCTCAGAAGAAGTAACCATAAACATATCAGATTATGGCAAAAGAGAAGATTTATACTCCTAATTTTGATGACATAGTCTTCGAAAAAAGGAACAAAGAGTATGGGGCCTACAAGTTGCGGAAAAAATATAGCCGTAACTTGCTTATAGGAATGATCATTGGTGTTGTAATAATAGGAACAGCAGTAATCGCTCCATACATTAATGCTAAAGTTTTGGAAAGCAATAAGAAACGTGCTGAGAGGCAGGTTGAGCTTAAAATGGAAGACATAGCCCCACCACAGGAAAACGTTGAGCCACCTCCACCACCTCCTCCACCTCCGGCAGAAACAGTTGTACATCCATATGTTGCGCCAATAGTTGTAGACTCTATCAAACCTGAAGAAGCAAAACAACTTATGACAGCTGACCAGGCACAGGTTACAGTTACCAACGAAGAAGTTCAGGTGGTTACAGAAGTACGTGAAGAGGTAAAAGAGGAAGAAGCACCAACTGAAGTATTCGTAGTTGTTGAGGAGATGCCTTCCTTCCCGGGTGGCGATACCGAATTGATGAAATTCATCAATAGTAATATCGTATATCCGGAAATAGCAAAGGAAAACAATATCCAGGGAAGAGTTATCCTGAGATTCTGTGTGACCTACAAAGGTCTCGTTGATCAGGTTCAGGTTCTTAAAGGTGTTGACCCGGCTCTCGATAACGAGGCTATCAGGGTTATTAAAATGCTTCCTGGCTGGAAACCAGGAAAACAGGGCGGTAAACCAGTTAACGTCTGGTACAGTGTGCCTGTTACATTCCAGTTGAAGTAATAACCTTAGTGATAATATAAAAAGGCTGTCTCAATGAGGCAGCCTTTTTTATTTTATGCCCCTCTCCCGCTTCGCGGGATCTCCCCTTAAGGGGAGAAAAAT
>JAHEYW010000278.1 GCA_023251395.1 Bacteroidales bacterium | reverse complement strand
TCTTAAGGACTGATGTATCCCGGCCTCTCGCTTCATGAAAGTCTTACTTAGAACAAAGCCACCCCGGGAAATGTTCATTTATTTCACTTCATCTTTTAAGAAAATGTTTCTTTTTAGAAAATCCCGGAACAGGTACGGAATCCTTCCGGTACCAGAAGAAAAATTCCTTTTGCCTCTTCTTGTCCTTAATACTTTTTGCAACATAAATTTTTCTGCCTGAAAAGGGATCTAAACCCGTATAGTACATTAGTGTTGACAGAGTCATTGGAGTCGGTGTAAAATCCTGGACCTGTTCAGGCTTAATTCCCAGCTCTTTTACCTCTTTGACAAGGTCTTTCATGTCAGCATCTTTACAACCGGGATGCGATGAAATAAAATATGGAAGGATCCCATATTTGAGTCCGTGCCTGGTTCTTATATTGTCAAACCGTTTATTAAGTTTTTTATAAAGCTCAAAAGGCGGCTTACGCATAAGTTCCAACACTCCGGGTGCTGTGTGCTCCGGAGCAACCTTCAGACGACCCGACACATGATTTAATACCAGTTCTTCAAGATATTCACCTTCAGCTCTGCCAGCACTTTTATTCCATTCGCTAAATAACAGATCATATCTGATTCCGCTTCCGATAAAAGATTTCTTTATACCTGCAATACTATCTACCTGTCTGTACAGGTTCGTAAGATGACTGTGACTTGTTTTAAGATTCCCGCAAACGGCAGGCCAGATACAGGAGGGTCTGGAACATGGCTTGCAAAGTTTCATGTCTTTACCGGTCATCCTGTACATATTTGCTGATGGACCTCCCAGGTCAGAAAGATATCCTTTAAAGTCAGCCATTTCCGAAATTTTCCGGACCTCCTTCAATATTGATGTTTCAGATCTGCTGACTATCTGCTTTCCCTGATGTGCAGCTATCGCACAAAAGCTGCATCCCCCGAAACAACCACGATGAATATTAACAGAGAATTTAATCATCTCCCAGGCAGGGATACTGCCTTTCTTATTATAACGGGGATGAGGCATATACGTATACGGAAGATCATAAGTCGTGTCAGCTTCTTCTTCAGTAACAGGCTCAAAAGGCGGATTAATGACCACCTTAAGATCACCTGACGGTTCACTCAGCCTGGCGGATTTTATCTTATTTGATTCTTTTTCGAACTTCAAAAAATTATCTGAAAACAACTTTTTCTCTTTCTTACAATTCTCAAAAGAATTCAGAGAAATATCTTTCCAGAGTTTTTGGGATGGCAGAGCTTCATTTCCGGCAATAACAATAGCTGTCTGATGAAGAGTTTTGACAGATGAAAAAGGGACACCTTTCGAAAGGAGCTTTAAGAGCTCCCTTAATGGCTTTTCAGCCATACCATATATGAGCATATCTGCACCGCTGCTTACAATGACGGATGGCTCAAGTTGATCTTTCCAGTAATCGTAATGTGTAAGCCGTCGCATTGAGGCCTCAATTCCTCCAATCACAACAGGAACATCAGGAAATATCTTCTTAAGGATCTTCGTGTAAACAATTGTAGGGTAATCGGGTCTGAAGCCTGCTTTTCCACCCGGAGTATAGGCATCATCAGAGCGTAAACGTTTTGCTGCAGTATAATGGTTTACCATCGAATCCATATTACCGGCCGTGACTCCGAAGAAGTATTTAGGTCTGCCCAGTTTCCTGAAGTCTCTTAAGTCGTCCTGCCAGTTAGGCTGGGGTACAATAGCTACCCTGAATCCTTCATCCTCTATTACCCTTCCGATAACTGCCGTACCAAATGAAGGATGATCGACATAGGCATCTCCGCTGAATATAATCACATCGACTTCATCCCATTCACGGAGATCAACTTCTTTTCTGCTTGCAGGAAGCCAGTTCAGTATGTTATGATCATTACTCAAAATATAGATATCAACTTTCGCATCAAAAGTAAGTAATGTTTCAGAGAACGGATCAATGATCAGTTTATTTTTATGTTACGGCCTGATTGTTGTAATATGATTTTGTTGTTTAAAAAATTAATTGTAAGATTTCATTGCCAAAAATGAAAAAATATGGACGTATCAAAAGTTATACAGCAACATAAAAGGCTTTGCAATCTTGTATCAGAAAGACGGTTAAAGCAAAGTCTTGATATTCTGTCAGATATGATCACCGGTTCCTCATCCGGTGATCTGAAGGTTGAGTATGAGAACCTGGTTATGACATACAGGAATATGCTCACCTATACAATTGACGGTATTAATGATCCTGAGCGCAACAAAATATATCTGAGACTTATCCAGTCTATTCTGGGTTTGTCGGACCGTGTCAGACAGGACATATTGTCACATTATTCGGGATGGCATACTTACTGGATAAAAAATCAGGCGGAAAAGGAGATGCAACTGAGCGGTAAAACAATAGTTGAAACGGTTGATGATCTTATGTTCAAATCGGAACTTGATGAATGGCTGAAACTGAGCAACGAGATCAATCCTGATCCCGAATCTGAAATTTCAAAAAAGCACAGACAGCTTATTAAAAACATTTTCAATCATCTGTGGTTAACCGATTATTATGGAGAAGCTGAAAACAGCCTTATCAATATAATCCTGAAATCAGACAAGTTCAGATGGTATGAGTCAAGTATATTTACTACGGCTATAACGCTAAGTTCGCTGAGAACCTGGCAAACGGAAAAACTGTTTCATCTTTTTACAATATATGAAGCAGGACGCGAACAGGTTATGGAAAGAGCTTTGTCGGGGCTTATACTAAATCTCCATTATTATAATGACAGGGTATTGTTATATCCCGACATTATAAAGATGATTGAGAAGATGAGCAGATCCGGTTCCTTCAGAGAGCATTGCAGGATAATTGTTCTGCAGACCATCAGATCGCGCGAGACAGAAAAACTGAGCAAGAAGTTGCATGATGAGATCCTGCCCCAGGTTGCAAAAATGAAACCCAGGATTGAAGAAAAGTTAGATCTTGATAACATCCTCCCAAAGGATGCTATGGAAGAAAAAAATCCCGACTGGTCGGAAATGTTCAATGAGTCTGAGGAGATATTCAAAACTATGGAAGAGCTGACAAAACTTCAGATGGAAGGCGCTGATGTTTATATGTCTGCTTTTGCAAATATGAAACATTTTGACTTCTTCAAGGACTTTCAGAATTGGTTTGTGCCTTTCTACCCCGATCATGATGCAGTTAATGAAATATACAGGGATGAAATTCTTGGTCCCGGAACAAATGAACTTGCCGAAGCCTTATATAAGACCCCTTTTATCTGTAACAGTGACAAATTTTCATTGCTACTTAATCTTAAATATCTGCCCTCTTCTCAAAAAAGCATGATGCTGAAAGTATTCCGCATGGAGCTTGAAGGGTTGCAACAGATGAACGAAGATGAAACGGGTACAGATCCTTACAAGAGTTTCCGGACAAATGTGACGCAGTATCTACAGGATATATACAGGTTCTTCAAGCTTTCGCCCTATAAAAAAGAATTTGAAGATC
>JAHEYW010000073.1 GCA_023251395.1 Bacteroidales bacterium | reverse complement strand
AACAGGCACCCTGCTTCTTTTTTTAACCATTTCGCTTAATGCACCAAAACATTGTATTTTTTCTTTTGATCATCATTACTGTCGCCGGTTACCTGACAGAACGATATCTGATTTTCCTGAATTCGAAAATGTGGTCTCCCTCATTACCTGAAAAACTTAAAGGCATTTGTGATGAAGAAGAATACCGGAAGACCCAACTCTATCAAAAAGACAATAACAACCTCTCATTCTGGTCCTCATCTTTTAACCTTGCAGTTATTTTGCTGATGATATGTGCCGGAGGGTTTGCTTTGGTTGACAGGTTAGCCAGAGAAATTAATATGAACCAGATAATTATTTCTCTCCTGTTTTTTGGTATTATAGGCTTTGCATCCGATATTATAAACATCCCCTTTAGCTGGTATGATTCTTTTGTGATTGAGAAAAAATATGGCTTTAATAAAATGTCGACCAGGATCTTTATTACCGATCATATTAAATCCTGGTTTATTGCACTTATTATTGGTATCCCCGTTTTGGGCCTGATAACATGGTTTTATTACAGGACAGGACATCTATTCTGGCTTTATGCATGGGGTTTGATAACAGCCTTTTCTGTTATTATGAATTTATTCTATTCCGAACTTATCGTTCCGCTGTTTAACAAGCAAACACCTCTGGAACCAGGATTGCTTCGGGAAAAAATAGAAAGTTTTGCTGCTAAAACCGGTTTCAAGCTTCAAAACGTTTATGTAATTGATGGATCAAAAAGAAGTACAAAGTCCAATGCTTACTTTACAGGGTTCGGACCCAAGAAAAGGATTGTCCTTTACGATACTCTGATGAAGGATTTTTCGGATGAAGAGATTGTTGCAATTCTGGCTCATGAGATTGGTCATTATAAGAAGAAGCATACGATTCAGAATTTAATATCATCTTTTTTTCTTACCGGACTGATGTTATTCCTTTTCTCCCTGATTGTTAATAAACCGATGCTTTCACAGGCAATGGGAGCGGAGAATTCCAGCTTTCACATAGGTCTTATTTCTTTTGGGATTCTCTATAGCCCTCTTTCACTGGCTATTGGGCTGATTTCAAATTATATTTCAAGGAAGAATGAATTCCAGGCTGACAAGTTTGTAAAAGATAATAATATGTCGGAATATCTGGCTTCTTCACTAAAAAAACTATCAGTTAAGAACCTGTCCAATATGATGCCACATCCGGTATACGTTTTTTTCCATTATTCGCATCCGACATTGCTTCAGAGACTGGAAAAACTGGAATGATTTTATATATTTGCGTTTTTAAAAATGCCTCCTTAGCTCAGTGGTAGAGCAGCTCACTCGTAATGAGCAGGTCGTGGGTTCAACTCCCATGGGAGGCTCTATATAATTGCGGATTGCGGATTTAGGTTTTTTTGATATTTTTGGCCAATAATTCTGTTTTCTTAATTTCGAAATCCGAAATCCGAAATCCGAATTTCGAAATTCTAAATTGCGGGATTAGCTCAGTTGGTAGAGCACGACCTTCCCAAGGTCGGGGTCGCGGGTTCGAGTCCCGTTTCCCGCTCAAATAAAGCCGCCACGATTTATCGGGGCGGCTTTATTATTTATTAGTCCCTACGACAAGTTTATTGAATGATCCGGTTTAGCAGGGAAATACCACTCATTATAAAAATTCTGGAGAAATTCTTTCATGACCCGATGTCTTTCTAAGGCTAATAAAGAGGCAGTTTGAGTGTTCATCATATCCTTGAGCAAAAGTAGCTTTTCATAAAAATGCAGGATTGTTGAAGGTCTGTTTTGAGTCTTATCAAGTTCAGGAACGAATATTGCATTGTTTTTAAATCCACCATAATTAAAAGCCCGTGCAATTCCTATCGCACCAATTGCATCAAGTCTGTCTGCATCCTGCACAATCATAAATTCAAATGATTTATTATCAGGACTTTCGGAAGTGCTGAATGAAATATACTTATTAATTTTATTAACCTCCTCAATAATTTTTCTTTCAACTCCAACATCTGAAAGCAAATCATTGATTATCGTTCCGGCCTCGGAATTACCAGGCTTTCTGAATTTACTGTCATTAACATCATGCAGGAGCGCTGCCAGTTCAATAATAAATCTATCCCCCTGATTTTCCAAATTCTGTATATAGAGAGCCAGTTTTCTGACCCTCTCTAGATGCCACCAGTCATGGCCACTATCAAATTCAGTTGTAGCGCTTTTTGCGAACTCCTCTACTTTCTTAATTATAGAATCCCTGTTCATTTATTCAGTTTTAATTGTCTGTTGAACTTACAAAATATATTTTTGTAATCGAAATTAACAAATTTATGAAGGCAGAAATTGTAACAATAGGAGATGAACTGCTTATAGGACAAACAGTTGACACTAATTCAGCATTTATGGGTTCGGAGCTTAGTGCAATCGGATTCAATGTTATCCAGATAACTTCTATCTCAGACAAAAGGGAAATGATTCTCAGAACTCTTGGAGAAAAACTGGGAAAAGCAGATGTAGTCCTGATTACAGGCGGATTGGGACCTACGAGTGACGATATAACAAAACAAACATTATGTGAGTTCTTTGAAACAAAACTCGTCATGAATGCTGAAGTCCTTGCCATTATTGAGAAAATGATGGCTAAACGTAATTACCCTGTAAATGAAAATAACAGAAGACAGGCTGAAGTCCCTGAATCCTGTAAGGTAATACCCAATACTGCCGGTACAGCTCCCGGAATGTGGTTCGAAAAAGAAGGAACAATATTCATCTCAATGCCCGGTGTACCCCATGAAATGAAACACATTATGAATGAGCATGTTATTCCTGAGCTGAAGAAAAGGTTTACAAGTCAGCACATCATCCATAAAAATATTATGACTTATGGAACATTCGAAGCTAAACTTGCTGAGATACTTACAGATTTTGAAGCAGGATTACCGGATAATATTAAGCTTGCTTATCTTCCATCGGCCGGTGTAATCAAGCTTAGATTAACCGGATCAGGCAGTAATAGAGAGGAGGTTGCTAAATCGATTCAATATCAGGTTGATAAACTTTATCAAATCATACCTGGATTAATATTTAGTGAGAATGAAGAAACTCTGGAAATGGTGGTTGGCAGACTTCTTGTGAAGAATGGTAAAACCTTATGTTGTGCTGAAAGTTGTACCGGTGGAGAAATCTCTCACCTGATTACAAGTGTCCCGGGAAGTTCAGGATATTTCATGGGATCAGTTGTTAGCTACTCAAATGAATCAAAAACGAGTATTCTGGATGTACCTAAGGAAACAATTATCAGGTATGGGGCAGTTAGCAGGGAGACTGTTGAAAAAATGGCTGAAGGAGCCAGAAAACGGTTTAAAACTGATTTCGCAATTGCCACTTCCGGTATTGCCGGACCCGACGGTGGTACACCTGAAAAGCCAGTCGGTACAGTATGGATCAGTATCTCATCAGACAAGAAAACTATCTCTGAAAAATTTACTTATGGAAATGACAGAGTTATCAACATCAGGCGGTTTTCATACGCGGCATTAAACCTTTTAAGGCAGCAAATTATAAGCTAGAACAGTAGATTTATGTTGTTGATAAAAAAAAGTGATGTATTTATTTGGTTAATCAGATTAAAATCACGTATTTTGCGCTTCAATTTTAAGAAAAGAGTTTAAGTTTAGAAAAAAATACACAGAGATGTCAAAAGTTTGTCAGGTAACAGGCAGGAAGGCAGTTGTGGGAAATAATGTTTCTCATTCAAAAAGGAGGACAAAAAGGAAATTTCTCCCCAACCTTTTTAATAAGAAATATTACCTTCCGGAAGAAAAAAGATGGGTCTCGCTGAAGATTTCTGCAGCAGGAATGCGTCTTATAAATAAGAAAGGGTTGACTAATGCCCTTAAGGAAGCAAAGGAAAAAGGATATATAGTGAATTATTAATAAGGTATAAAAGATGGCAAAGAAGGCTAAAGGAAACAGACAGCAGGTTATACTCGAGTGCACAGAGCACAAGGAAAGCGGATTGCCCGGAATGTCAAGATATATCACAACAAAGAACAGGAAAAACACTCCTGATCGTCTTGAAAGGAGGAAATATAATCCTGTATTGAAGAAACATACCGTTCACAGAGAAATCAAGTAATAAAATAGAGCTATGGCAAAGAAAGTTGTTGCAGCAATGAAAACCGGCACAGGTAAATCATTTTCGAAGTGCATCAAAATGGTCAAATCTGAGAAAACCGGTGCTTATATTTTCAAGGAAGAAATCGTTAATAACGATCACGTCAAAGACTTCTTTTCAAGGAAGTAAACTCTTTCGTTAAAATGAATATCAGAGCTTTCTTCTTTAGTGAGGAAAGCTTTTTTTATAACCGGACAATCTAATTAATATCAAATGGCGCTTCTTGGATTTCTGAGCAAGGATAAAAAAGAGAACCTCGACAAAGGCCTGGAGAAAACAAAGGAAAATGTTTTTCTTAAGCTTTCAAGGGCAATTGTTGGGAAGTCAAGTGTAGATGAGGAAGTGCTTGATCGTCTTGAAGAAGCTCTGGTTTCATCTGATGTTGGCGTGGAAACAACGATCAGGATAATTGAACGTATTGAGGCGAGGGCCGCCAGAGAAAAATATCTGAATACGAGCGAGCTTAATACAATATTGAAGGAGGAAATTGCAAACCTGCTCGAGGAAAACAAATCTGGCTCAGTTACCGATTTTACTTCTCCTTTACCTTCAGTGCCATATGTAATTATGGTTGTTGGTGTAAATGGTGTTGGTAAAACCACTACGATAGCAAAACTTGCATACCAGTTTAAAAAAGCAGGGAAAAAGGTTATCCTCGGTGCAGCCGATACTTTCAGGGCAGCAGCTATCGATCAGCTTGAGATATGGGCTGGCAGAGTAGGAGTACCTGTCATCAGGCAGCAGATGGGCTCCGATCCTGCATCTGTAGCATATGACACCGTGAAATCAGCTGTGGCAAACGGTCATGATATCGTTATAATTGATACTGCTGGCAGGCTTCATAACAAACTAAACCTTATGAATGAACTGTCAAAAATAAAGAGGGTCATAGAAAAAGTTATACCAGATGCACCTCATGAGGTACTTCTCATACTTGACGGTTCAACTGGCCAGAACGCTTTTGAACAGGCACGCCAGTTCACCTCAGCTGCAAGCATAACAGCACTGGCCATCACTAAACTCGACGGCACAGCCAAAGGAGGTGTCGTAATAGGGATTTCAGATCAGTTCAAAATTCCGGTAAGATATATCGGTATAGGTGAAAAAATGGAAGATCTGCAGGTGTTTAACAGGATTGAATTTGTTGATTCACTCCTGACCGGTAACCTGAAATAAATTCATCCGATCGTAAATAATGCTCAATAATCAGAAAATAAATATTATAACACTAGGGTGTTCTAAGAATATTGTCGATTCTGAAAAGCTTATGGCACAGATTCAACTTGGTGGCTATAAAGTAATTTACGATCAGAACGATATTTCTGCTGATACCGTAATTATTAATACCTGTGGCTTTATTAACGATGCCAAGGAGGAAAGTGTTGACACAATATTACGTTTTATCAATGCAAGCCGGTCTGGAAAGATAAGAAACCTGTATGTTATGGGTTGTTTATCCGAACGCTATATGGATGCTCTTAAAAATGAGATCCCGGAGGTTAGCCGGTATTTCGGCGTTAACAATATGAGAGAAATCCTGAAAGAACTGGGAATAGCTCAAGGTAACAGCTTCAGTAATGACAGAAGTCTTACCGGACCGGGTCATTATGCTTATCTGAAAGTCTCGGAGGGCTGTGACAGAACATGTGCATTTTGTGCGATTCCTTTGATCAGAGGAAAATGTATCTCCAGGACAATTGAATCACTGGTTGTAGAAGCCAAATTACTTGCTGAGAAAGGAGTTAAAGAGCTTATCCTGATCGCTCAGGATCTGAGCTACTATGGAATTGATCTGTATAAAACCCAAAAACTTCCGGACCTTCTCAGGGAACTTCTAAAGATTAAATCCTTTGAATGGATACGACTCCATTACCTTTATCCCTCAAATTTTCCGATGGAACTTATTCCGATCATAAAAGATAACCCAAGGATCTGCAGGTATATCGACATTCCGATACAGCATATTACAGACAATATGCTCCTTTCTATGAAACGGACACATAACAGGCTGGAAACGGAAAAACTTCTTGACATTTTCAGAAAAGAGATTCCGGATGTGGCCGTCAGAACAACACTTATTACAGGATATCCCGGAGAATCAGAAGAAGACTTTAGAGAGCTGGTCAGATTCATCTCAGATTATAAGTTCGACAGGCTTGGTGTGTTTCCATATTCTCATGAAGAGGACACTTATGCTTATAAGAATTATGAGGATAATATCCATGATTCAGTTAAACAGGAGAGATTATCTGAATTAATGGCTATACAACAGGGCATTTCAGAACAGCTTAACAGTGAAAAAGTGGGGAAATGCTTTAAAGTACTGATTGACAGGATGGAGGGCGAATTTTATATAGGAAGAAGTGAATATGACTCCCCTGAAGTTGACCAGGAAATTCTCATACCGGCTGAATATCAACTGAGTCCAGGGCTATTTTACAAAATCCTTATAACAGATTCCTCTGAATTTGACCTTTTTGGAAAACCTGAAAAATAGATTTTCAGGATTCCAGTGCTTTCAGCCCTTCACCTTCTGAAAGTTCCTGCTTCTTTTTATGGATTTTAATCTTGATCTCCTGTTTCGTTTCGTTAAATCCAACATTTATAATATCTCCCTCGACCACAGAAGCTTTTATCAGAACCTCTGCCATCGGATCTTCAAGATATTTCTGAATAGCTCTCTTTAATGGCCTGGCGCCATAGTTGGCATCAAAACCTCTTTCAGCGATGAAATCCCTTGCAGCATTTGATATTTTTAACTGAAAACCAAGTGATTTAACCCTGTCATATAAGCCTTTCAGCTCAATATCGATAATCTTATTAATATCTTCTTTCGAGAGTGAGTTAAACATTACGACATCATCAATCCTGTTAAGGAATTCCGGGGCAAATGTTTTCTGCAATGCTTTCTGTAGGATACTCTTGGTCTGTTCATCCTTGGATGCTTTTTTTGCATTGGTATCAAACCCGACGCCATGACCAAATTCTGCAATCTGCCTTGTCCCGATGTTTGAGGTAAGGATAACAATTGTATTTTTAAAATCAACTCTTCGTCCAAGACTGTCTGTAAGCTGGCCTTCATCAAGTACCTGGAGGAGGATATGGAACACATCAGGGTGCGCTTTTTCAATCTCATCAAGTAGCACTACCGAATATGGCTTTCTTCTTACCTTCTCAGTAAGCTGACCTCCTTCTTCATAACCTACATATCCGGGAGGTGCTCCAACAAGTCTTGACACGGAGAATTTCTCCATATATTCACTCATATCAATCCTCACAAGGTTGTCAGTTGTATCGAAGAGGAATTTTGCAAGTACCTTGGCAAGTTGAGTTTTCCCGACACCTGTAGGACCAAGGAAAATAAACGTTCCGATCGGTTTATTAGGATCTTTGAGGCCGGCCCTGTTTCTCTGAATAGCCTTTACAACCTTCCGGATAGCTTCATCCTGACCAACTACACTTCCTTTTAGCTCATCACCCATATTGAGAAGGCGGGTCCCTTCAGTTTGAGCAATTCTTTGAACCGGAACACCTGTCATCATAGCAACAACTTCCGCAACCTTTTCAGCATCAACTATTTCCCGGTTGACAGAAAGTTCTTTTTCCCACTTCTTCTTTTCCTGCTCAATCATATCAAGAAGGTCTTTTTCCCTGTCACGAAAACTTGCAGCCTTTTCGAAATTCTGATTTTTTACTGCAGCTATCTTTTCTTTCTTGGTATCCTCAAGTTGTTTTTCCAATGTAAGAATTCTTTCGGGTACAACAATATTAGAAATGTGCACTCTTGAACCTGATTCATCAAGCGCATCGATAGCCTTATCAGGAAGATGCCTGTCGGATATATATCTGTTAGTGAGTTTAACACAAGCATCTATAGCATCATCTGTATAAGTGACGTTATGATGCTCTTCATATCTTTCCTTTATATTGTGTAGAATATGTATAGTTTCATCAATCGAGGTTGGTTCAACTATTACTTTCTGGAATCTTCTTTCGAGGGCTCCGTCCTTTTCGATATGCTGTCTGTACTCATCAAGTGTTGTTGCACCTATGCACTGGATCTCACCTCTTGCAAGGGCGGGTTTAAGCATATTTGCAGCATCGAGCGAACCTGTGGCTCCGCCGGCACCTACAATTGTATGAATTTCGTCAATGAACAGGATGATATTGTCATTTTTGGACAATTCGTTGAGGATTGCTTTCATCCTTTCTTCGAACTGGCCTCTGTATTTTGTACCTGCCACAATAGATGCAAGATCAAGGGCAACAACCCGCTTGTTAAAAAGAACCCTTGAAACATTTCTCTTTATTATCCTGAGTGCCAGACCTTCAGCAATAGCTGATTTACCAACACCTGGTTCTCCAATCAGCACAGGATTATTCTTTTTGCGTCTTGAAAGTATCTGAGCGAGTCTTTCTATTTCTCTTTCTCTGCCAACGATAGGATCCAACCTACCCTCTTCTGCAGCTTTTGTCAGGTCAATACCGAAATTGTCAAGAACAGGAGTTTCCGAGGAAGGCTTGGATGCAGAAGGTCCCTGATTATGGCTTTTGCCCTGGTTACCGAAAGTCTGACCCTCATCATCTTCATCACGGGGATAATCAGCTTTTGGGGTCTGGGATTCATTCTCAACGAAACGTCTTACTGACTGATAATCAACATCAAGCTCTGACAGGAATCGTGTGACTAAAGTATTTTCGTCCTTAAGAATTGCCAGCAACAGGTGCTCTGTATCTATTGTACTGCTTTTAAGTGCTTTGGCTTCCAGGTATACCAGTTTAAGTATTCTTTCTGTGCTTCTCAGCAGAGGAATTACGGCATGGTCAGCCACTGAAACAGGGTTCTCCACCTTAATGCTTTTCTCAATGGAACCTTTTAATACAAGAAGGTCCACGCCTGAATTTATTAGTATATCAACTGCAACACCTTCGCCATCCCTCAATATCCCTAGAAAGAGATGTTCGGGACTGATATGACTATTGCCCAGCCTGATCGCCTCTTCCTTGCTGTAGCTCAATATATCCTTGACCCTTTGTGAAAACTGTGAATCCATATATTTCTCTTTTTTCTTTATTCAGCCATATTGTCATTATCAAGTGGACAAAAGGGCTGATATGTCAATTTTCAAAGTTACTTTTTACCGAATTACTATATGACAATAATTATGCCCAATTATGAACATATTATGTTAAAAATTCACCTGTATATTAACTTCAAAATAGCTAAATAATACCTATTTTCGTTTTTCCAAAACATTTAAGTGTTGATGATTTATAAGTATTTAATTAATAATATGTTATGTCTGAGAGAGAGAGGATAATAAAGGTAAATATTGAAGAGGAGATGAAGTCGGCATACATCGATTATTCGATGTCAGTCATAGTATCCAGGGCTTTGCCCGATGTACGCGATGGTCTGAAGCCGGTGCACAGGAGGGTTCTTTTCGGGATGTCAGAGCTGGGAGTTATGTCCAACAGGCCGTATAAAAAATCGGCCAGGATAGTGGGAGAGGTGCTTGGAAAGTACCACCCACATGGAGATACATCAGTATATGACGCAATGGTCAGGATGGCACAGGATTGGTCCTTGCGCTATCCTCTGGTGGACGGGCAGGGTAATTTTGGTTCAGTTGACGGCGACAGCCCCGCAGCAATGCGATATACAGAAGCAAGGTTGAAGAAAATTGCCGAGGAGACACTTGCTGATATTGAAAAGAACACAGTTGATTTTCAGCTTAATTTTGATGATTCACTTGAAGAGCCCACTGTCCTTCCTACAAGGATCCCGAATCTGCTTGTTAACGGGGCATCAGGAATTGCTGTCGGGATGGCAACCAATATGCCACCACACAACCTCACCGAAATAATAAATGCAACGATAGCCTTTATAGATAACAAGGATATTACGACAGATGAGCTACTTGAACATATCAAGGGTCCTGATTTTCCCACCGGAGGCATAATTTATGGAAACCAGGGGATACGGGATGCAATGGAGACAGGTCGCGGCAGAATCGTTGTGAGGGCCAAGACTGAAATTGAATTTACCCATTCAGGCAGGGAATGTATTATTGTGACAGAAATACCCTACATGGTCAATAAGGCCGAAATGATCAGAAAAATTGCAGATCTGATCAATGAGAAGAAACTTGAAGGCATTTCCTATATAAATGATGAGTCTGATCGTAACGGTATGAGGATAGTTATTATCCTTAAGAAAGATGCGACTGCAAATGTTGTCCTTAATAACCTTTACAAGTTTTCTTCTCTTCAGACTTCATTCAATGTTAATAATATTGCACTTGTCAGGGGAAGACCAAAGACCCTTAATACCAAAGACCTTATTGATAATTTCGTCAAGCATCGTCATGACATAATCATAAGACGTACAAAATTCGATCTTGATCAGGCTGAGAAAAGAGCTCATATACTTGAGGGTCTGATTATTGCAAGCGATAATATTGACGAAGTAATTGCAATCATCAGAGCTTCTCAGACACCAGATGAGGCCCGTGAAAATCTTATTCAGCGATTTGGCCTTTCAGATATTCAGGCAAGGGCAATAGTTGACATGAGACTTCGCCAGCTCACCGGGCTTGAACAGGATAAATTAAGATCTGAATATGAAGAGGTTATGAAGTTGATAGAGTACCTCAGAAGTGTTCTTGCCAATAATGATCTCCAGATGAAGATAATCAAGGATGAACTTATTGAAATCCGGGAAAAGTATGGAGACAACAGGAGAACAGATATTGTGCCGAATGCTGAAGAATTTAATCCGGAGGATTTCTATGCGGATGATGAAATGGTGATCACTATTTCTCATATGGGATATATAAAGAGGACACCACTTACAGATTTCCGCCGGCAGAACAGGGGAGGTATTGGGGCAAAAGGTGGTACTACCAGGGATGAAGACTTCATTGAGCACCTTTATATAGCAACAATGCATAATACAATGTTGTTTTTCACAAGGAAGGGAAAATGCTTCTGGCTGAAAGTGTATGCTATTCCTGAAGGGTCCAGACAATCAAAGGGAAGGGCTATGCAAAACCTTATTAGCCTTGAACCAGACGATGCAGTTCGTGCTTTTATTAATGTCAAAAACCTTAATGATGAAGAATATATCAATAATAATTTTATAGTTCTCTGCACGACTAAGGGAATCATCAAGAAAACTTCCCTTGAAGCCTATTCTAGACCAAGAACAAATGGTGTAAATGCTATTACTGTTCGTGAGGGGGATGAATTGCTGGAAGCCAGGATGACAAATGGTAGCCATCAGATAATGCTTGCTGTAAGATCAGGCCGTGCAATAAGATTCCCTGAATCAGGAGTAAGGCCGATGGGAAGAACCGCGTCTGGTGTACGGGGTATTAAACTTGCCAGTGAAAGCGATTTTGTTATTGGAATGATAACTGTTGAGGGAAAGGAAAAAGACGTGCTTGTCGTTTCTGAAAAAGGATATGGGAAAAGATCCGATATTGATGGTTACAGAGTAACCAACAGGGGAGGAAAAGGTGTCAAGACAATAAATATAACAGAGAAAACAGGTACTTTAATTGCCTTAAAAGATGTGTCTGATAATCATGATATTATGATTATTACTCAATCAGGAAATACGCTTCGCATCCCTGTGACAAGCCTTAGGGTTATGGGCAGAGCTACCCAGGGAGTCAGACTTATAAATCTGAAGGAAAGTGATTCCATAGCATCTGTTGCGCCCGTTTTTGTTGAAGAGGAAGAGGCCGATAAATCATATGTTGAAGAAAATATTCAGGACGTTGAGTAAAATGGCAGGGAATTTGGAGTTTAATTACTAAATTATTATAAATTTGGCGAAAATTTATTTTGAATAAAATTAAAAATCATACTATGAAAAAGTTTTTTGTGCTATTTATAGCAATATGTATCACACTAGGGGCTCGTGCTCAGATGGGTAAGGTCACCAGTGCCTTGAACTTCATTGAACAAGGTGCTCTCGATAAAGCAAAAGAAAATCTGGATGTTGCCCTTGCCAATGAGAAATCAATGAATAATCCAAGGACATATGCTGCAAAAGGAAAGCTGTGTCAGGAAGTATTCAAATCAGAAAATCCAAAATTCAAAGCTCTTTACGCTGACCCGCTGAAGGAAGCATATGAGGCTTACGAAAAAGCTCTTAAACTTGATACTAAAGGTAGTATTGCCAAACAGTTTAAACTCAGTCAGACATATCTTTCCCTTGGAAACGATTATATAAACCAGGGAGTTAAGCAGTTCCAGGCATCGGATTTTGAGGGAGCCTACAAGTCATTTGATTCAAACATAAAAATCGCCTCAAGCGATGTTTATATCGGTGTTCCCGATTCAGGAATTTATTTCAATGCTGGTCTTGCAGCCCTTAATGGGAAAATGTATGATAAAGCCATTCCTTATTTTAAGAAGTGTGAAGAAATAAAATATAATGCACTCACATCATACTTGCTCGAATATCAATCCCATATGGCTAATAAAGACACAGCTAGAGGGGAAGAAGCTCTTAAATCAGCATACAAAGCATTTCCAGATAGCCAGAATATACTTCTTAACCTGGTTGACCATTATATGAGATGCAACAGGCTTTCAGAAGCATTTTCATATATTAATGTAGCAAAAGGAAAAGAGCCCAATAACAGTGCATTATTCTGGGCTGAAGGAGTTCTGTATATGAAACAGGAAAAATGGGATAATGCAATTACTTCACTTAGCAGG
>JAHEYW010000072.1 GCA_023251395.1 Bacteroidales bacterium | reverse complement strand
AATAGCCTGACAGGTCAGCGGCAAATGATATTCCTGGTTTTGTTTCGGTTCCGGTTGCCAGCATGCCTCCCGTGAGATTGGAATAGATGAATCTCAGAGCTATACCACCTGAGAAATGATCTGAAAAGAGTCTTGAATAACTACCATCTATTGCAAACTCATTGGCTTTAAAACTATTGATTGTGACCTGACCAAAATCGTCCCTGAAATCGAGTTCTCCAAGGGAGTTATACATCAGGCTGGCTGCGACAGTTTGCTTTGAATCAATTCTGTAATAGCCTGTAAGATAGGCTATATTCATATCCGGTACAATAGCCCTAAGCCATGGAGTATAGGCCAGGGCAACTCCTGTTTTGCCATCAATAAAAGCATATTTGGCAGCATTCCAGTGGAGACTGAAACAATCTGGTGTTGTTGCAACTCCCACGTCACCCATAGCTCCGGCTCTGGAATCAGGTGTAATTGTAAGGAATGGAACAGCTGTCGTAATATAGCTCTCTGTCCCGGAGGATTGAGGTAACGCATATCCTATAGGAAGAATGAGAAGTAGTACAAGCAGGTTCCAAAAGATCTTGTTTTTCATTTTCAGGTCCAAATCTACGATTGCACAAAGATATAACAATTTTTTCCGTGTCTTATTGTGTGATATTTATAATATTATCATCCTTCCGGAGGCTTTAGCCCTTTCACCCTTCCCTGTTGAAATTGTAACTGTATACGGATAGATGCCCCTTCCTGCCTTGCTACCGTTTGAAGATCTGCCATCCCATATAATAGGAGGAAGTAAAAAGCCTGAGGAATACAGCTTAGTTTCAATAATGTTAATAAGCTTTCCATTCATGTTATAGATATCTATCCTGATATTCAACATGTTATCCGATCTGTTATGCTCTGCAATTATTGAGGTCATATCAGTGAAAGGATTTGGATAGTTGATAAGGCTATTCAGAATGAAACCTTTATCAGTTTTTACTACGAAATTTAATGAAGCCTGTGATGAGTTATTGAAATTATCCCAGGCTTTAAGTGTCAGAGAATGATTCCCTTCTGAGATGTTGTCCATAGGATAATAAATATGTCCTCTTTTATAATTGTTGAGATCTGTCTCGAAATAGTTATTGAGGATAATATTATTGTTTTTATCATCATCCATATAGGCTTTGATATCATGTCCAATACCGGAACCTGTTGTATTTATACCTCCGTTGTCGGATATAATAGCCAGAAGAACCGGACTGTTGGTGCTTATTCCACCATTTTTGAATAAAGTGTCATTGAGATAGAGTTTTATTTTTGGACCAGTCGTATCTGACATAACAGTTTTACTGAAACCACCAACAATTATATTTGAAAATTCCCCTGCTAGGTCAGAGTCTCCCTCTGTGGCATAATAATCAAGTTTCCCTTTACCAAAAGCATAATCAATATCTTTTGGAACGACGAAAGAATAGGTGAATTTTCCATTTACTGCATTTGTCTTTCCGCTGAAAAGTGTATTGTTCCTCATGTAAAATTCGGTTACCGGACCGCCGTCGTTTGCCAGAGTTTTTATTTTACTTGCCTTATCGTAGACTAAAGGATATACAGCGCCATTGAATCCAGTCAGAAGGTGACCGGAGTAATCTTCAATATGTCCTGAAATTGTAATGTAGGAAAGTGCTTTCAGACTGTCAATTGCCTGAGAAACCGGAACATTATTCACATAATCAGTCATTACTTTGCCTCCCGACGGGTATGCAAGTATTACAGCCGGATCGCCAAGCAGAGTGAAGTTCCTTTTATTCTGACCTGTCCCGGAATTAAGTTTTGCCAGTCTGATTATATCACCCAGAGCAAGTGGATTACCATTTTTATCGCGTGTAAAGGCGTATTTATAAATATTCCTGTTTAAAGTATAATTTGGGGCTGAATACACAACTCTTGTCGTTGTCATAAGAGCAATACCTCCTCCATCGGGTTTAATAAGTACAAGTTCCCCGGCTGAAGTCTTACCGGAATAGTCACCAGTCTGAGAGCTATACTCCGCATCATCAAACCTGCTGAATTCACAGGTTGCAGTAATAAATAGCGGAAGCTTCGATTTGTTTTTCCAAGAATTGATATCGTCAGCCTTTATTACACGTTCCGCAGCTAGTCCGGTTTCATTACCATGGCCTATATAGTTGAACATAAGGCAACCAGAATTTATCCGGTCGCTTATTGCAGAATTTACATCAGGATATGATTTACCGCTTGCGGAATTTGCCTGGTTGAATGCATCGAGGTAGATCTTGTTGACAATAAAAGTTGGCCATTCACCTTCAAGTAAGGATGAGAGACCTTCAGCATCTATCAGGTGTGTATTTCCATCTCCGTCATCTGCAGTTATGCAGATCTGGTTACGCCAGCTTCCTTTACTTTCAGGACTGAGATATCTGCCGATCTTTTCAACCATTATTCCTGCCTGGGTAGTGTCAGAAACGGGAAAGCGTCCGATCCCGATATCCTCTGTTCCGTCAGATTCTCCTTCCCCGTTTTCCAGAAGCCCATAGAAATCATCAGAGGTAAAAGATGATACGACAACTGTAGAATTTTGAGACTGATAGGTTGGAATGAAATTCGGATTGTGAGGTGGCACGGCTTTATTCTGATATGATCCATCACCAAAGAGGAGCAGATATCTGAGAGGCCTGGTTCCTCCCGCCTGATTGAGAAATTTCATTCTGAGGAAATTTCTTATTGCGGCAATATCAGGAATACCACCCGAAAACTCATTGTATATCTGTTCCGGGGTGACAATAAGTGATTTAAGTCCGTTGTAAATGCTATGTATTTGTGCAAGCTTTTCTGCATATCTGGAAAAGCCGGGATATGTAACTATAACCATATCAACAGCATCTGACTGATGAAGATCCTGATTAGGTACTGACACCGGGTTTATTCTGGGTGCACCAGCTTTGTCAGAAGTAAATGCAATAAATGTTCTCAGACTGTCTGTATTTGATCTAAACCTCAGTGAGTCACCCGTTTTAGTGTAAACTATGTTACCTGGATTAAAAGGGTCTGTAATATCCCAGATATAAACATTATTAATTGTTGATTTAATACTGAATTGAGTCACCTGATTTCTTTTAATTGTCCTGTAATCAGATAATTTCAACGTCTTTCCTGTGAAGTTATTCATTGATCTGCCTCTGAATCTGACGAAATCAACCCAGCCCTTGGCACTCTGTTCTCCATTATTGTAAAATCTGATATCATAAGTGGGAGAGGATGAAGACGGTAATGTTGTTGAGGTGATGTCTCCTATATTGGCATATGTACCTGTTGTAGAAAGAAGATAGACTTCAGGAACAAGCACCGAAGCGTCAACAGATGAATTTTCATAAAGTCTGAAGAGAGTAGGTATTGATGCTCTTGCTGCAACCCTGACTCTATATTCTATCTTTTCCGAAGAAATAATATCGCTGAACCCCGGGTTAATTGTAATACCTGCCGCAGGGGAAATTGGCTGGTACCATTCCCTTCCCGATTTGATGAGGTTTTCAGCATCAAACTCATACATATAGAGTGCGTCATAGGAAGATGAATAATAGCCAGGAGGGGACGCAATATCAGGTATGTTTGTAACTGCTTTCCCAATTGGTGAAGATGAAGTCAGAAAGTAAAAAGCTGTATCAGAATAATTTTGCTTGATATAACTATATTCATTGGAAGAGGTCTTATACTTCCAGTGGTTTGTTCCTTCCCCATAAAAAAGCAGGTAGTCGCCATCATTAAATATATTATCAGTACCCTTTACAAGCATGACTGCAATTTCCTTCAGATCATCAGGTTTCGGATCGTCGTTATAGAATGAAAGCTGCCCGAAATTATTCCCGAATATTCTTGGATTGGAGGGGTCTGAAAGGCCTAACTGTTTAAGTTTGGAGTAATCTATTCTGTATATTCCGTCACTTGTAACGGCCATTTTGAACCACTTCCCGTTACTAAGAACAGAACCGGAAGCAAATTCGTTTTTTGAGGTCTGTGAATACGAATGCAGGCTGATTAATATCAAGCCAGAAAAGGAGAGTATGCAATAAAAACATTTCATATTGGCAGACAAAGATATAAATGTGCTTTTTGATTGCTAACTTATTTTGTTTTTTTGTACCGGCTAAACGAATGAAATAATAACGTTGTTGTTACGTTGATATTGCAGATGAAAAGATATTCCCCCATATTAATAATTGCTGTGTTCCTTACAGTTAACACATTATACGGGCAGAATGTTTCTTATGGACCGGGTTATCAGACAATCATCAGGAATAATCCCGGATTTGCAGGCAGTGAAGGTGTTGGAACTTTAAGGTTATCATATCTGAATTTTTACCCTGGCAATAATTTCAATCTTAATTCAGTATATATTTCATTTGATTCCTATTTCCCAGGTATCCATGGGGGTGCAGGCTTCTATATTTCCGATGATTATCTAGGAGGAATAATTAATGATATCCGGGGAGGTTTTTCATATGCATATAATTTGCAGGCCGGAAGGGACCTCTATATTAATTTAGGACTGACAGCTTCATGTTTTTACAGAGGTTTTAATATCAATAAGGTTATACTTCCTGATCAGATCGATCCTTTAAACGGATCTGTTAATCAGTCGGGCGAAACGCTTGCTGGCAGGAGTAGAGCAGCTTTTGATATCGGAACAGGTTTCCTGGCAATGGACGGGCATTACATGGTTGGTCTTTCTGTGTTACATCTGACAACTCCTGATCTATCTGGCACTGGACTGGAATCAGAAAGGGTTAGAAGACAGGTAGTTTTAAACGCATCAGGGAGTTATCAACTTGGCTCTTCATCAAAATTTCTGCTTAGACCGATAGTTTATGGGGAATTTGAGTCCGGGTATTTTAGCTCAGGAGCAGGATCATCCATCGAGAATGATATGTTCTCATTAAGTGCGATAGTTCTTACGAATTCTGCAAAAAGTACGGATTTTCAGGCTGGATGTTCATTTAAGACCGGCAGGGTTATGATTTTTTATAATTATAAATTCAATATACTTTCGTCAGCAAAAATGTTACCTTTATCACTTCTGCATCAGGCGGGACTGACATTTAGTTTAAATAATGTTGATAAAAGAAAAATTGCTAATGCAATAAATTTTCCTAAATTGTAGTTATATTTGACAATAAGAATATTGTTTTTCATATTTTTGTATATTTGAGGATTGTAACTGATATAAATGTAAGCGAAATATGTATAAATTCAGAGCCTTGCCAATTGTTTTAATTGCTGTATTATTACTTACTTCCTGCAGTCTTTTCAGAAAAAAGAAAGGGGGCGGTGAAGAAGTTTCTTCCACTACCGGATGGAATTATAACGATAAGAACAACGGAGGGTTTGAGGTAGCCGTTGGCGCTGATCAGAAAACCGGGCCTGGCCTGGTGCTGATTGAAGGTGGTGTATTCAGAATGGGAAGAGTTGAACAGGATGTAATGTTTGACTGGAACAATACTCCCAGAACAGTAACTGTTTCCTCTTTCTATATGGATGAAACTGAACTGAAAAATGTTGATTATCGTGAATATCTTTTCTGGCTCAGAAGAGTATATAATACCTATCCTGAAGTATTCACCAGAGCTTTACCTGATACATTGGTATGGAGAAGCCCTGAAGGTTTCAATGATTCATATGTAGAATACTATTTCAGACATCCTTCGTATAATAATTATCCTGTTGTTGGAATTAACTGGTTGCAGGCCAATGATTATTGCCTATGGAGAACAGACAGGGTAAATGAGCAGGTACTGATCGATGAGGGTGAACTTAATGTCGATCCAAACCAGTCAGGTGAAAATAACTTTAATACTGAAGCTTATCTTGCAGGTCAATACGACGGTGCAGTAAACGATAAAGGGCTGCGTCCAAGCCTCAGCCAGGACGGAACAAAACGGAAAACCAATTTTGAAGATGGTATCCTTCTACCAAAATACAGGCTCCCAACCGAAGCTGAATGGGAATTTGCAGCATACGCTCTTAAGGGAAATACAGTTGAAGAACGCACTTTTGAAAGAAGAATTTACCCATGGGATGGACATAACGTCAGAAATGCTTCAACAAAATATCGTGGCCAGATGATGGCAAACTTTGTCCGTGCAAGAGGTGACTATATGGGAGTCGCCGGTAGCCTGAACGATAATGGTAGCATAACCGTTGATGTGAAATCATACTGGCCAAATGACTATGGACTATATTGCATGGCTGGTAATGTTAATGAGTGGGTCCTTGATGTTTACAGACCTCTTAGCTCTGAAACAGTTGATGAGTTTAACCCGTTCAGAGGTAACGTTTTTACCGACCTTAGAAGAGATGCAAATGGGCAGGTTGTTCAGAAAGACAGACTTGGCAGACTTGTTGTAGATACTGTGAAAGACGCTGCAGTAGCCAACAGATTTAACTACAGAAAAGGTGATTACAGAAACCATCTTGACGGCGACACCAAATCTGGTGTAGATCCTACCTGGATGGATTCTGATGAAAGCGGTAAAGGAACTAACAAGATGTATACTCAGGCATCGGGAGATTATAACTCTCTTATTAATGATAATGCCAGAGTATATAAAGGTGGGTCGTGGAAAGACAGAGCTTACTGGCTTAATCCTTCATCAAGAAGATTCCTGAATCAGGAAGAATCACGAGATGATCTTGGTTTCAGATGCGCTATGATTAGGGTTGGAAGCCCATCGGGATTATAATAGAAATTAAGTTAAGATTATAGCCTCATTATGAAATCATAATGAGGCATTTTTTTGAAAATGAATACAAGTGGATCGATTCTGGTGATCCAAACATTTTTTACCTGTCAACCTAATATTATTCAAAATGAAGACCGATCAGCTTTACAGCCTATTCAAGGCATCTAAAGGTGTTTCTACCGATACCAGAACATTAAAAAACGGAGATATGTTTTTTGCCCTGTGGGGCGGTAACTATAATGGTAATCAATACGCAGCTGAAGCTCTTGAAAAAGGTGCGTCAGTAGCTGTTATTGATGACCCGCAGTATGAGACAGAAAAGACTATACTTGTTGATGATTGTCTCTTTGAACTGCAAGCACTTGCCGCTCATCACCGCAAAGAGCTCAAAGTCCCGGTACTAGGTATTACTGGTACGAATGGCAAGACAACGACTAAAGAGCTGATCGCTGCAATATTGTCAAAAAAGAAGAAAATCCACTACACTCAAGGAAACTTTAATAACCATATCGGTGTCCCTCTGACAATACTATCTGCCCCAGTTGATACAGAAATGATGATTATTGAAATGGGAGCAAACCATATTGGTGAGATCAGGACTCTCTGCCTTATTGCAAAACCTGACTATGGAATTATTACCAATGTGGGTACAGCCCACATTGAAGGTTTTGGTTCATTTGAAGGAGTCGTCAGGGCAAAATCGGAAATGTATGAGTACCTGAAGAAGGTAAATGGGATTGCTATTTATAATGATAAAGACCAGATACTTACTGAAAGAATATTCAGATATGTAATAAGAGCGGTTCCATACTCCGACCCCACCGGCACTGATTTGATCATTAACCAGCTGGAATCGGATCTTAATCTGAAGGTTTCTGCAGAATATGAACACAGGACTTATACAATAAGCACAAATCTGTTTGGGCAATATAACCTTGAAAATATTAAAGCGGCTGTTGCCGCAGGGTTATTCCTGGGTGTAAACATGCCTGATATTGTTGATGCAATTGAAAAATATGTTCCGGGAAATAACAGATCCCAGATAAAAGTCACAAAAAATAACACACTCATTTGTGATTCTTACAATGCTAATCCGAAGAGTATGATGAGTGCAATAGATTCATTTGCGAACATATCTTCTGACAATAAACTGCTTATCCTCGGAGATATGCTTGAACTCGGTGAGAAATCACCTGCCGAACATGAAAATATTCTTAATTACCTGAAAGAGAAGGAATTCAAACAGGTATACCTTGTTGGACCAGTCTTTTCCTCTGTTGCAAAGAATAGCGGATACAGATTATTCAGCAATGTAGCATCTATCAAAGACTATTTATCCTCCAAGCCTGAAAAGGGAAAGCATATCCTGATTAAAGGGTCAAGAGGAATAGGACTTGAAAGAATCTACGACCTGCTTTAGTCCCCTTATCTCTCAGTCCCTCAGTCATTCCCAATGCCTGCCGGTCGGCTTATTTAAATGTAATATTGATCTCAAGCACTTCTGATCTGCTGCCTGATCTTACCCTGGGTCCCCAGATCCCGAATCCGGATGAAACAATGAAATGGGTATTTCCAATCTTTTTATACCCGTAGCTTAACTCATAGATTTTTCCTGTGATATAGTTGAGAGGCCACATCTGCCCGTTATGTGTATGGCCAGATAGCTGCAGATCAACACCGGCTGAAGCAGTTTCTTCAAGATTAAAAGGCTGATGGTCAAGTAGTATTACCGGCTTGCTCAGATCAACCTGCTTTATAAGGTCTTTCAATGGCAACCTCTGCTTGTTATAAAATCTTGATCCATCCCGGTCCAGCCTGCCAATAACCTGTATATTCCCGTCAATTATAGCAACCTCATCCTTCAGTATCCTTATCCCGTGTTTTTCAATATATGGAATTGTTGTTGCTGCACCGCCAATAAACTCATGATTCCCTGTAATGGCAAGTAATCCGTCTTTGCATTTTGGACAGGCAAAATAGCTCAGAAGATCACCTCTGAGAACCGGCCCCATCTCTCCATCAACAATATCTCCCAGCAGAAATACTGAATCAGGATTAATGTCCTTTAGTATTTTAGAAAGCTTTCTGATACTTCTTTTCCGTATAATACTTCCAAGATGAATATCCGAAACGGCAGCTATCCTGAAGGTTTTTATTTCACCTGCAGGCTTGTCTATTGCAATATCATATCTTTTTACAACAGGAATCAGAGCATTAATAAATCCATATAGAATGAGGATCAATGATACGCCGACAGTAACTATGAAGGCCCACTTCCTGAAAAGAAGCAAACCATTTTTGGGCAGGATTCCAGATATCTTTAAGACCAGGGCTGTGATATCTGATAAAAAAAGCATAAGGAAACCATATAGCATGAACGCCATCCAGAAGCCACCAATAATGTTAAGAATATCAGTCAGAACTGATGAATGATTCCTCTCAAGGAACTTCCCTGCAATGAAAGCAGATGCAATAACTATATATATAATGGTATATATAAGTCTCAGGTTACCCGTTTCGGGGACAACCCTGTAACCTTTCATGAATATATAGAAATTGGCAAGGAAGTATATTGTAAATACTATAATGAAAAATACCAGCATTTTACTTCTGTTCATAATTTGAAATGTTCAATTTTAGCTTGTCGAAAGTCTTCTTTCTTTTAAGATAGAACTCAAAAACAATGCTCTTGTTCAATATGTTTTCAGAAACTTTTATTTCCGGGAGTGATTGTTTCCACCTTTTATGTTTCAGGGATGGGATTGCCCTGTAATAATCTATATGTGCATTCCAGATTGCTTTTACCAGTGCTGGTTTACCAGTAACAAGAAACATAACAGCAGAAATTCCATCAAACAATTTTCTGGTAAACAAGATTCTCCGGAATGATTTCCGTGGAAGATTCTTGTATAAGAGGAAAAGGTTATTCCGGAAATTAAGATAAGTCTTAAAAGGTGATCCGTACGACAGGACTCCGCCGCCGACATGATATACAACTGAAGAACTGGTATAAGCAACTTTATATCCTGCCTTATGAAAACGCCAGCAAAGGTCAATCTCCTCCATATGGGCAAAAAAATCTGCATCAAACCCCTCACATTTAATCCAGGCATCTCTCCTTACCATCATGCAGGCACCGCTGGACCAGAAGATATTTCTATCCTGATCATACTGTCCAGTATCTTCTTCAATGTGGTTAAAGATCCTTCCCCGACAGAATGGGTAACCATATTTATCAATAAATCCTCCGGCGGCTCCGGCATATTCAAATTCATTTCTTTTTTGCCATGAAAGGATTTTTGGCTGACATGCTGCTGTTTCAGGATTTTTCTCCATGTATTCCACCAATGGTTGCAACCATCCGGGTGAAACTTCAATATCGGAATTCAGTAGCACAAAATATTTGGAGTAGATCTCCTTAAGCGCAAGATTGTAGCCACCGGCAAACCCCCAATTCCTGTCAAGCTTTATCACTTTGACAACGGGATGGTTATCTGTTACCCATCTGACCGAATCATCAGTCGAACCATTATCAGCAACATAGACAGAGCTGCCCTGAAAATCTGATAATTCAACTACTTTCCCCAGGAATTTCTTTAGATGGTCGATGCCATTCCAGTTCAATATGACAATTGCTGTTTCAGTCATTAACTTCGGTATGTTTATGTTTCCATCTTTTGTGACTCCAGATCCAGTATTCGGGTCTTTCATTTATTATTTGTTCAAGACGTCTTACATGAGTATCAGTAATAACATGATCGGGTACTGATAGTGGATCATCAAACAGGACTTCGAAAGTTACTGTGTAATACCCCCTCCTGACTTTCTGGTTATTTACAAACATAACTACCATATTATATTTTCTGGCAATTTTTTCTACACCAAGATAAACAGGAGTATCCTGATTAAGAAATCTGGTCCAGTATTTAATATCTGACCTGGGAGGGACCTGATCAGCAATAAATGCATAAAGTGCATTTACTCCAGCCGAATGATTATTAATGATGTCTCTTACTATATTTGAGTTTGCCGTAAGGGAGAACCCGTTTTTAGCTCTTAAGTGATTCATAAATCTTTCAAAGAGCTTGCTTGTCATGGGCCGGTATATTGTAACACATTTAATATCTGTATATAAAGGTGTTGCACTCATCCATTCCCAGTTATTATAATGGCCGCAAACAGCTGCGATATCTCTACCCTCATCCTTGTATTTCTTTATAAGTTCCGGATTGGTAACGACATATCTTCTTTTCATTTCCGCCTTGCTGAGGTGAGTCATTTTCAATGTTTCAATCATCATATCAGCAAGGTGACTATAAAATTTCCTTTTAATCTTTTTCAGTTCTTCCGGGGTCTTTTCCGGAAAAGAATTCCTGAGATTCTCCATTACTACTTTCTTCCTGTAGGAGGGGAAGAAATATACAAGCGGAAAGATCATATCAGAAAACAGATAAAGTAACCTTAAAGGGAGTAAAGTAAAGATCCAGTTCAGTATCCAGAAAATATAAAAACCTAAGGCAGTCATAAGAAATATCCTTTCAGTTTTCCATAAAATTACTTACAATTTTCTGAAATTCGTTATATATCAGGTTATTGGAGGCGATAATATTCATTCCTGTCACCTCAGATTCTTCTCCTGTGAAATCGCTCACCTTTCCTCCGGCTTCCCTTATAAGTATTGTACCAGCAGCAACATCCCATATTTTAAGCCCATACTCGAAGTATCCTTCGTACCTGCCGCATGCGACATTGGCCAGGTCAAAGGCGGCAGAACCCATTCGCCTCACGCCATGAGTATTCTTCATCATATATTCCATACATAGAAGGTAAGATTTGAGCCTGGAAAAATCTGAGTAGGGGAATCCGGTTGCAATAAGACTGTCGGATAATTTATTTGTCCCGGATACCCTTATTCTCTTTCCGTTTAGCCATGCACCTCCATCTTTCCATGCTTTAAAAATTTCCTGCCCGCCTATTTCATGCACAACACCTGCAATAATCTCCTTCCCTTTGCGAAGGCCGATACTTATTGAAAATGGATGAAGGGTATGAAGAAAATTTGTTGTCCCGTCAAGAGGATCTACAATCCAGCAATACTCAGTACCTGTTTTATCAGAAGTTCCTTCCTCTGCCAGGAACCCGGCTTCTGGAATTAACTTCCCAAGTTTTTCAGCCAGTATTCTTTCAGAACCAAGGTCGACATAACTTACAAAATCATGCTGTCCTTTTATCTGTGTTCTCTTGCTGTCATATTTACCGGCTTCCGTTGTAATGAATGATGCAGCCTGAGCAGCTATCATTTCCATTTCAGTGCAAATCTTCTTAAGATCCATCTGTTTATAAAAGTAAAACTATATAACTAAATCAACTGTCAGATTTCCTGAATTGGCAATTCCAGTTACTCTGACCTTCATTATCTTGCCTGCCAGTGAAGGATCCCATGGATGTTCGACTCTGAGGTAATTACCGGTGAACCCGGTTATCAGGCCTCCGCTTTTTGTTCGTTCAAACAAAACCTCACCATTAGTTCCGATGTTAATTCTGCAGAATGCAGCGTGTTTTTCATCAGAGAGCCCGATCAGAATCCTGCTCCTCTTTTCTTTTTCTGAATGTGATACCTGGTCAGGAAGTGATTCTGAAACTGTACCTGGTCTCTGTGAGTATGAAAAAACATGAAGATATGATAAAGGAAGTTCTGCCAGAAAATCATGGGTAACATCAAAGTCAGCATCTGTTTCCCCTGGAAAACCTGCAATCACATCAGCACCGATCCCGGCATATGGGATCAAAGTTCTGATCTTATTAACTTTTTCTGCAAAAATTTCTCTCTGGTACCGTCTTCTCATTAGTCCCAGAATCCTGTTATTTCCACTCTGTAAAGGTATATGAAAGTGGGGGAGGATCTTTCTGTTTTCTGATACAAGGGAGATAAGATCATCCCCTATCAGATTGGGTTCAATTGAGGATAATCTGATCCTCTCAATACCCTCAACATATGTAAGATGATCTATAAGATCAACAAAATTTTCCCCTGTAGATTTTCCAAAATCTCCAATATTCACACCTGTCAGGACTATTTCCGAGATCCCTTTTGCTTCAATACTTTCAGCTTCTTCAATCAGAAGCCTTATCGAAGGATTTCTGCTCCTGCCCCTGGCAGCTGGAATGGTACAATAAGAGCATCCATAGTCACAGCCGTCCTGGACCTTGAGGAAAGATCTTGTTCTGTCTCCCATTGAAAATGAAGGGCTAAAGGAGTCTTCTTCAGAAAGGGCACATGAATGTATTTCCGGATCTGCACCTTTTTTATGGTCCTCAATATATTTTGCAAGATTGAATTTCT
>JAHEYW010000071.1 GCA_023251395.1 Bacteroidales bacterium | reverse complement strand
GACTGAAACAGGAGTGAGTTGTTACGATGAGAAAAGTGATTCATTTGTTCCGCAAAAACGATTTGATATTATTGAAGGGGCAAAGCTGAATTATATTATTAATCAACCTGAAGTTCCATGGTTTAACCAGGGCGATGAATGGATATTTCTCAATTCAGGGATGAAGTTTAAAAAATATGATATTGCCCTTCTGAAAATTTTTAATGAAGTAATTTCGGTTCATATGTCTGACAGGTATCTTCTGGTTGTAACTGCTGATAATCAGGTATACAGGATTGAACGGAATAAAACTATTTCAATAAAACCTCAGCTTGACCTCTATATAAGGAGTATCACAAACGACAACGGGTTATATTTCAAGCTTTCAGATATTGTATTTGGACGTGGAGACAATACAGTATATTTTGATATCGTTGCTCCCGGGTACCTGAAACAAAACTCTACCCAGTACCAGTATCTGGTAGAAAAGACAATGAATGACTGGTCGAAATGGTCCACATCCTCAACTATTACACTGATGCTTGCACCTGGAGAGTATACCCTTAAAGTCCGGGCTAAAGATATCTGGGGAAATATCAGTGAACCAAAATCTCTAGTTTTCAAAATCAAAGCCCCGTTTACTCAGACTCTTCTCTTCTATATACTTTGCATTATCCTTGCATTGATTATTTTCACAACAGTGATAAGATTCAGGGAGAAACAGCTGAAAAAGGAAAAGCAGATACTTGAAGAAAAAGTCAGGGAGCGTACTGCCAAAATTGAGGCCCAGAAACAGGAAATTACCTCAAGCATCGAATATGCAAGCAGGATACAGATGGCAATGCTTCCGGCTGAAGAAATCTTTTCAAAAACATTCTCAGACTATTTTATTTTCTTCAGGCCTAGAGATATTGTAAGCGGTGATTTTTACTGGATAGGGGAAGATAAAGAACATATTTGTTTTACAGTTGGAGATTGCACAGGTCATGGTGTTCCTGGTGCTTTTATGAGTACGCTGGGTATTTCTACTCTGAATGAAATTATTTCAAACAAATCTGACCTTCAGGCTAACCTTGTACTTAATCTTCTCAGGGAAAAGACCAAAAATTCCCTGCACCAGACCGGAAGAGAAGGTGAAGCCAAAGACGGTATGGATATTTCATTATGCGTACTGCACAAAAACAGAAAAACTCTCGAATATTCGGGCGCCTATAATCCATTGTTTCTTTTCCAGGGAGGAGAATTCAAGGAATATAAAGGTGACAGGATGCCAATAGGAATATATTATGGGGAAAAGGAATCCTTCACTAATTACGAGATACCAATAAAAAAGGGTGATGCAATATATTTATTTTCTGATGGTTTCGCTGACCAGTTCGGTGGCCCTGGAGGAACAAAATACAAGAAGGCAAATCTCAAAAAATTGCTTTCTGAAATATATTACAGGCCAATGGCAGAACAGCGTGACATTATTGAAAAGGAACTCAAAAATTGGAGGGGAGATCTCCCACAGATCGATGATATAACATTGATAGGGGTCAGAATATAAGATATCATGATTTAAACAGGATGAGAATTTAGAAAGAAACCCACCCCAAACCCCTGCTGGGAGGGGATTTTTGTACTCCATATCAACTTCATTCAACCCCTTAAACCTATTCAACCATATCAACCCTTTCAACCTTTTCAACCTTTCAACATATTCTTGCAATCATTCTCTCAACATTTGCTATCGAATAATTACCTTTGGCAATTAATAAAATAATAACAGACAGATCATGAATGTAAAATTTCTGGGTGCTGCCCGCGAAGTAACAGGCAGTAAACATCTTATAACTACTTCTCTGGGTAAAAAGATACTCCTTGATTGCGGAATGTTCCAGGGCAAAGGTCTTGAAACAGATTCTATGAACAGGGAGCTCGGATTTAATCCTTCGGAAATTGATCATCTTATCCTTACGCATGCACATATTGATCATGCCGGATTAATACCTTACATCTATAAACTCGGGTTCAGAGGTTCGGTTGTATGTACAAATGCAACACGGGATCTCTGTTCCATCATGCTTACTGATTCCGGATTCATACAGGAGCATGATACGCGTACATTCAATAAAAGAAGAGTGAAGAAGGGATTAAAGCCTGTTGAACCTATTTACACTCAGGCTGATGCATCAGCCTGTATGAAACTTTTTATTGGAGTCCCGAATGACATGAAATTCAGAATTGACGACAACATAAAGGTCAAATTTACAAATACCGGGCACATGCTGGGCAGCGGAGTGGCTAATTTACAGATCATCGAAAATGGTACGATAAAACGTATTGCATATACCGGAGATATAGGAAGGCCAGTAAACAGAATAATTGCACCTCCTCAGCCATTTCCCCAGACCGATATACTTATCACCGAATCGACTTATGGAGACAGGCTGCATCACGATTCCCAGACTGCTGAAAATGCTCTTCTCGATATTGTTATTGAGACTTGTGTAAACAAACAGGGGAAACTTATTATACCGTCATTCAGTGTCGGTAGAACCCAGGAAGTAGTGTATGCTCTCCATAACTTCTTCCTTGCCGGAAAACTTCCTAAGATAGACATTTATGTAGATAGTCCTCTTGCTGTCAACGCAACAACGGTTTTCAGAATGCACCCGGAGTGTTTTAATAAAGAAATTTTAAAACATATGGAGACAGATCCTGATCCTTTTGGATTTAACAAACTGTTCTATATCACACGACAGGAGGATTCCAAGAAACTAAATGATCATAAACAACCATGTATTATTATTTCAGCATCTGGTATGATGGAAGCAGGCCGGGTGAAGCATCATCTGGCCAATAATATTTCTGATCCTAAGAATACCGTTCTTGCCGTCGGATATTGTGCCCCGTCTACTCTTGGCGCCAGATTACTGAATGGTGCAAAGGAAGTATCTATACACGGAACAGTCTATAAAGTCAATGCTGAAATCAAACAGCTCGATTCATACAGTGGTCACGGTGATTATAAGGAGATGATAGAGTTCTTAAGCTGTCAGGACAAAGGTGCGCTTGAGAAGATCTTTATTGTTCACGGTGAATATAAAACTCAGATGAATTATTCAGCTACGCTTGAGAAGGAGGGCTACAGGAATCTTGAGATCCCGGCAAGAGGATCAGTATATGAATTATGATGAATGACTCACTACACTACATTGCTCCAAATTATTGGCAAATGATATAACTTTGCGGAAGTTTAAAATGGGATCAGGAGTGAACTTAACTATAATTAAATTTTTAACTGGTTTAATAATGGGAAGAGCATTTGAATACAGGCGTGCCTCTAAAGAGAAAAGATGGGACAAGATGTCCAAGTTATTTCCAAAGCTGGGAAGAATTATAACCATTGCAGCTAAAGAAGGAGGCACTGATCCTGCACTTAACCCAAAGCTTAGAACTGCCATCCTTAATGCAAAGGCTCAGAATATGCCAAAGGACAATATCGATGCCGCAATAAAGCGTGCATCAGGCAAGGATATTGAAAGTTATACTGAGATTTGCTATGAAGGCAAAGGACCACATGGAGTACTGGTGTTCGTGGAGTGTGCAACTGATAATAATACCAGAACAGTAGCTAATGTCAAATCATATTTTAACAAACTCGGTGGGAGTATGGTCCCAACAGGTTCACTTGAATTCATGTTTTCCCGCAGAGCTGTCTTTGAAATCAAACTTCCTTCTGATAAGACTCTTGAAGAAATTGAATTTGACCTTATTGAATCCGGCCTGGAAGAAATAGAGAAGTACGACGACATGGTATATATCTATGGTGATTATACAAATTTTGGATCCTTGTCAAAGGCTATGGAAGACATGGGAATTGAAGTCAAGAAAGCTTCCCTCAAGAGGATTGCTTCTAATCCGGTTGAGTTTACCGAAGAGCAGATCACCGATATCGAGAAGCTTATTGACAGAATCGAAGAGGATGATGATGTTCAGGCTGTTTATACAAACATTGCCTGATAGTCTTTACCACTTTTCTTTTATATAAGGGTATGCTTTACATCGACGAGTTCCAGATATCAATTGCCGCAACATATGATAAATGGATAGATAGAATGCAGGAAGCCCTTTCAGCTCTTCATGATGGTTCTGTTACTGTGCCGAAAAGAACTCATGTTGAAATGGGAGAGGATGCACTGGTTATTATGCCGGCAATAGGTCCTGATTATTTCTCAACAAAGCTTCTGACATTTTACCCGAAGAACCTGTATGAAAAAAAACCTTCCATATATGCTACTCTGGTATTGAATGACCGAAATACCGGGGAACCACTTGCAATAATGGATGGAAGCAAGATAACCGCAATGAGAACTGCAGCGGTTTCAGGAATAGGAATAAGATATCTGGCACATGAAAAGGCATCTTCTGTAGGAATTATTGGTGCCGGAGTACAGGGTTTCCATCAGGCTATTTTTGCCTGTTCTCAGAGGGAGATCACAAAACTTTATGTCTGCGATATCAGAAATGAATTACAGGGCAGGTTCTGCTCTGAACTTCGAAAAATATACCCGAGAATAAGGATTGCACCTGCACTTGATGCCGGTGATCTTTGTGAAAAGAGTGACATAATAATAACTGCCACCAATTCCGCGACACCGGTTATCCCACCTGAAAAATCTTGTCTGGAAGGCAAAACAATTATTGCTATCGGATCTTATAAGAAAAATATGAGAGAACTTCCGGATGAAATCTTCAGCCTGGTGGATCATGTATTCATTGATAGTATTCATGGTCTTTCAGAGAGTGGTGACCTAATCTATCCTTTAAAAAACGGACTGATAAAAGAGGAAAGTATTTGTTCTTTGAACAGTATTGTCACAGGCGAAGTAAGAACAAATTCAAAAACGAGACTGCTCAAAACAGTTGGCAATGCAGCATTCGATCTTTATTCGGCGATCCTTGTTTATTTAGCTGCAAAAAAATAATTACTATATTTATTGACACAACATTATTTGGCCTTATAAGTATTATTAATACCTCTTTTCATATATGGATATTGTTTTGAAAGCTGTTCTGGGATTAATGACTGGTTTATTTGGATTTTATTATCTGAGGGATGTCAGGCAGCATAAAGAAGAGCTGGTTGGGGAAAAATGGCCGGGTCTGCTGGGTACAGGATTTTTCACTAATTTTCTTGATACACTTGGGATCGGAAGCTTTGCTCAGCAGACCTCCATATTTAAGTTTTTCAGGCTTGTTGATGACAGACTGATTCCCGGAACAATGAATGTGGGCAACACAATTGCCACAGTTGTTCAGGCTTTTATTTTTATGACATCGGTAAAGGTTGACCCTTTGACAATTGTCTCTATTTCAGTCGCAGCACCTGCAGGCGCTTTACTTGGGGCTGGAGTCGTTTCAAAAATGTCGAAACGAAAAATTCAGAGAGGTATGGGCGCAGGCCTTCTCCTGGTTGCAGTTGTGATACTGGCCGGCTTATTACATCTCTTGCCAGTAGGAGGTGTTGCAATAGGCTTGAGAGGATGGAAACTGATATTAATAATTGTTATGAGCCTCATTTTTGGTGCATTACAGACAATCGGTGTAGGTTTCTATGCCCCTTGTATGTCAATGGTTTATGCTCTGGGGATGCATCCTGCCACAGCATTTCCTATTATGATGACATCCACTGCTATGTTGATGGCCGCAGGCGGGGCAAGGTTTGTCAGGGAGAATGCATATGACAGAAAAGCTGCAATTGCTTTAAGTATTTCCGGGATTTTTGGGGTCTTTCTTGCTGCCTGGGTTGTTACATCCCTTCCTGTCGAGGTACTTAAATGGGTGGTCTGTGTCGTTGTTTTATATACTTCCGTATCGTTGTTTTTATCTTCACGTCACGAGTGAAGACAGTTCAATTTACTTTTGAACTTTGAACCCCACCTTCACTGAAGCTTCGGTGGGCAAAGCTTGAACCTTGAACTTTGAACTAAAAATAGTTACACAGAGTTACACAGAGAACTACAAAGGTACAGAGATCCAAACCCCGCACCTCGTACCGCAAGCCGCGTACCACAAGCCTATCTCACATATCTTTTCAGCTCATTCCTGACCTTTTTCCACTCCGGGAAGACCTCTGTGAGAAGTAAGTAGAACTCCTTCCCATGGTTGTGATGTTTAAGATGACAAAGCTCATGAAGGATTACATATTCCAGAAAGTTGTCATCAAGTTTTATCAATTCAGAGCTTAAAGTTATGCGACCCTTCGTTGTACAGCTTCCCCATCTTCTTTTTAATGATCTGACTCTTAGCTCTGTTGGATTGAAATTATAATCTTTATATTTTTCAAGGATGGAATAAAATCGGTCATGGAAAACAATTACAGCCCTCTCTTTAAACCATTTATCAAGTACTCTTCCGGCAATACCATCGTCAGTTGGGTCCTTAAGATTTATCTGGATATTATCATCTTTAATAATTATCTCTGTTCTGGCTGAAGGAAAAATATTTATATGATATTTTTTCCCATTTAATAATACCTGTGATCCACTCCTGATCGGGTGATTATTATTAATTCTTACAGATGATTTAAAATTCTTAAGATGTTTGTTGATCCAATCCGATTTTGAAAGAATAAGTTGTTCGATCCTTATTTGTGGTGTCCTGAAAGGAGCATGTACAGTAACTGTAGAATCTGGCTTAACACTTATTCCTATTGAACGTCGGCGGGAATAAATTATAGAGTATCTGATATTTGTCATTTAACGCTTTTATAAAGTTCAGGGCAAATGGTTGACTTTCTGAACCTGGTATGTAAAATCGCAAACCCGGTTTACCCTGATTAATTGTATGCAATATATATCTATTGAACCTGAATTGATCCTTTTTATGAAAAACATCATATTCCCTGAGGTGAATGAACAGTTAAAAAAACTTAAAAAGAATAAACTATGGAAGAAAATGGGGTCGTTATTTGTCTATTTCTTAAATAACACCAAAGACACATAAGATGAAAATAATGAAAGCAATATCAGTAATCATACTGACATTCATAATGACAGCTGCATTTGCGCAGAATCAGGGTGGTCAGGGACAAGGTGGACAAAGGCAACAGAGATCACCGGAAGAAAGAGCAAAGAGCCAGGTTGAAGCCGTTGCAAAAGATCTTGCACTTGATCAGGCTACACAGACAAAAATGATCGATATTCTTGTTAAATACAGCAAGAAAACTACTGAAGAGAGACAGAAGATGGCTGGTGCAAATACAGACAGGGCAGCAATAAATGAAAAGCTGGCTCCAATAAATGCAGAACGCGATAAAGAACTTAAAACTTTGCTTGGCGCTCAGAAATTTGAGCAGTATACCAAAAAACAGGAAGAACTGAGAGCAGCTCAAAGGCAAAGGAACAATTAAAAATTCCCCCTACTCCCTGGCCGAACAATTTCGATTCTTTTCAAAGCTAGTTTACACAATTCTTAAGGTTAGACAGGGTTAAGTAAATCAGGCCAGGGACTCATAAAAACGGGTGATGAACAGTCACCCGTTTTCTTTTATGACAAGTTCTTTCTTCTGGCCAGAAGTAAGCCTTATGATTGTTACCTCAGGGGGCATCCATAATCTGAAAGGTATTTCAAGTACACCAAGTCCGCGGTTTACATACAGATACTGGTCACCTGAATTGTAAAGCCCGCCCCATCTCGGATAAAAATAGACTGATGGGCTCCATTTAACATGTTTCGTGAGGATGCCCATCTGCATACCATGAGTATGTCCGGACAAGGTTAATTCAATATTTGTTTTCCCTCTGACTGATTCTTCCCAGTGATTTGGATCATGACTGATTAATATTCTAAGATCAGCGCTGTCAGAACCAACTTTCGCTTTTTCCAGATCACCATGGATCATATGCGGATGTCTTCCCCCTGTAATAACCCCGATAACAGCAACTTCAGTCTTCCCGATCTTAATAATTGTATCTCTATCAGTAAGAATAGTATAACCTGCTGCTTTTACCAGCAAATTCATCCTGTACAGGTTTGAGTCTCTCTGCTCAGCATTCCATTGAGGGTTATACGTGCCGATATCATGATTTCCCATGACCGCAAAATTTCCATATTTCCCTTTTAGAATAGAAAGAACGGTGTCATTTCTCTCAAACTCTCTCCAGCCGTAGCTTACAAAATCACCTGAGTTAATCAGAATATCAGGCTTATAGCTTTTTACTCTTTCCAGAATTTTCCTGAACTCACTTTTGTGTTTATAGAAGCCGGCCATATGAAGGTCAGACATCTGGACAATTGTTAACCCTTCAAGATCTGGTTTCAAATTGTTGATTTTAATATTAACTTCTTCAGTTCTGAAATTGAGTTTCCCGATCGTACTGCCGTAGATAATGATCGTGAAAATTACTGCCGAAAGTATGAAACCTGCATTAGTCAGTTGCCTTATATGTCCACCCTTGAGTATCCTGATTAAGAGGCCTGAAAAATGACAAATATTCAGCAGAACTCTGGGAAACAGGATTGCTGCCAGAGCACCATTCAGGATCATCATCATCCAGACATGGCCAGGATCGTCGTAGTAACCATTGAAAGAAACAACCCTGTAATAAACCATCCACATAAAAATGCTTAGAACTGAGTTAATAGTTACTGAAATGTAATAAGCCATCTTTGATGACTCCCTGAAATGCTTATTGATAGTTACATAAGTAAATACTTCAGTTATTACGAGTAACAGGAAAAGGATCATTTTGAGTTGTTTGAAAAGTAAAATTACAGATAAATTTGTTAAGATGATTATATATATATTCGTACCGGCTTCAATTGATTCTTATGGTAAAAGTTAACTTCTATAAACCTGATTTTCATATAAACGAAAGATTCATCTATTCTGTGATAGCTGCCAGAAAGGGCGAAAAATGGATTTATGTAAGACATCACGAGAGGAAGACATTTGAGATTCCGGGTGGACATATTGAAGAAGGAGAGACGCCAGAAGAAGCTGCAGAAAGAGAACTTAAGGAAGAGACCGGGGCTCTGTCCTTTGAGCTGTACTGTGTTGCTACCTATTCTGTTACAATGGGTGGAGAGACAAGGTATGGGAAACTCTATTTTGCTGATGTTAAACTAATTGGTTCCGTTCCGGATATTTCTGAAATAGAGGAGGTCAAACTTTTGGAAGGTTTTCCTGATCCGGTAACTTACCCTGATATTCAGCCACATCTTTTTAAAAGAGTCCTTGAATATCTCGATTCAGAATATCAATAAAACGTTTCGAAATTCGAAATCCGAAATCCGAAATGTTTAAATGTATTCCAGGCTAACCTTCTTAAGCCATTTCTCTTCAAGCAGCCTGGAAATTCTTTTTACGACGGTTCGTCTTATTTCAAGGTCAACCGGAAGATTTGGATCCTGATGAGCAATATTGATCCTGGTTCCGACAATAAACTGGATTTCATCACATTCCATTATAAGTTTGACGATCTTGTCTGCCGGACCTTTCCCGAGCCTTACACTGTTGTTATAAGTTTTCAATATCTCATTAACCTTCTGAAGAGTTAAGATACCCTCTGTTACCAGGTCTATTCCCTTTATAAAACTTTCAGGCGGCAGATCAGGATCTTCAAATATAAGCTCATCCACTATCGTTCTGTTGAGAACTCTGGCAACAATATCAGCGGTTGTTCCTCCTGCCAGTATCACCTTACCATTGAAGTCATTTACCCTGCTCGCAAGTTCCTGGTCTTTATCCTTTTCATATGGAGGACCTGTACATATCAGAAGTTTCCTTGGTTCTCTGAAATAAATTGCAGCGCAGCTTATATCATCTCTGGCCTTATAGCTGTCGTTCTTATGGGCCATAGTTACAATCTTGCCAGCGAGGTTAATGGCAGAAATTGAAGGTTCGCTTATGACAAGTGACGCAGCATAATTCGAGACGTTTTCATTTTCCCAGCCGAACGGCAGCTTATCGCTCCCCATGCCGCTTTGAGAAACACCATCGGAGCAGATAATTATCCTGTCCTCCTTTTGAGGGTAAAAAGTACATTTTGAAAGAACTTTTCCAGCATGTTTACCCCTCTCGAGTTTCACTGTCTTCCAAACAGGATCAAATATGGTATTGCCTCTTAATATAACAGCTGAGGGGTTGTCATACTCCAGGATGGTAGTTCGGCCGTTTGTCTCAATATCAATAATGGTAAAAGTCGAATAGCTTATTTTCCTGACACTGCAAACTGGAAGTGTGTTCATAATTATTTCTGCAATGCGGTCAACATCTTTATGTTCGCGTGTGAAATTTATTGCCATGGTAGCAGTAAGGGTAGCAAGAATATTGGCTTTAACGCCATGCCCCATTCCATCAGAAAGAACAGTAATCACGCGATCCTCTTCCTTGACATACCTGTAAAGGAAGACATCGCCGCTAATCCTTTCACCATCAAAGTATCTTTGCTGGCTGTTGACCTCTATGTAGAAATCTTTTCCCAAATGGAAGAACTATTTTTTGCTGTTCTTTAATTCTTTTCGGCTCTTGTAGGATTCAATTATCGAGTTAAGCATTTGTTCGGTCTCAGCTGCGCCTTCACCAAGAAGAAATCCTATTTTCTGAACCATTTCCAGGTTCTTTTCAATGACCTCAGAAACCCTTAAAGTGACTTCTTCGCCCTGTACTTCGGGAGAGAAAAGGTCTCTGATTATTGCCCCGCACATCTTGTTTTTCTTTATAGGGAAAATTGAGATATTCAGCATTTTTTCATCAAACCGGACATCCCTGCTGACAACCGACTGGTCTTCTTTCAAAACAAATGAAAACATATTATATACGCTAAACGGAAGAAGAGTTTTGATATCTGCACCTGTGAGTCCGGGAATAACTTCCGAAATTGACTTCGCATCCTCTCCAACAATGTTAATGAAGCTCAGATTTGAATGCAATATCTTGAGATTATTATCAACAATAACTACTCCGGTCGGAAGCTTCTCAAGCATATTATTCATCATATCAGATGTACTTTGGGCAACCTCCTTTTCCCTTCGTGCAAATTCTTCCGATTCTTTAAGTGCCTTTTTTGTTTCAGCCAGCTTCTTATTCGTCTGCCTCAGAGTCTCAATGTATTCCTGTTTATTCCTCAGATTAAAAGTATGACACATTTCAGGAACCGCAAGACCTTTTGCGACTGTCAGTGCAAATTCATGGCAGGATTTATAACCACATGCACCACAGTTGATCTCATCAAGGGGATTTTCCTTTCCGATGATCCTCAGGACCTCATTTATTGCTTCGACAGGCGGATCTGGTATTCTTTGATCATCCTGTTTGAAGGTTCTGGAGAAGTCAAGTTCGGACCATCGTTCCATGTCTTTCTCCCACTGTTTTTTATCAAGTGCATCAACCCTTTTCTGCGCATACTGACGTACAAGTGATCTTCTTCTGAATCGTTCATTATGGTGCTTCATACCAGGCCCAAGAAGGCATCCCTGACAGAAGAACAGGTTAAAATGATGTCGTATGGTATCAATATATTTGTCATAATCATTGATTGCATCCAGAATATCTTCTTTTCCTGAGGCAGTGATCACATGGCTTGTAACAAGGTCTCTTTTAATACCTGCCGCCTGGAGGATCCCTGCAGGGAGAGGATAAAGCGCACCCCAGTGACCGTAAGGAGGATCAAATTCAGACATTTTGACGAGCCGTTCCTGGATATTGAACTCCTCAAACAACTGGCGCAGTTCAATAAATGTAAGTACAGCCTCAACCAGTTTGCCATCCCTATATAACTGCGATTCGTCCTTCATGTCTATGCATGGGCCGATATATACAATTGCAGTATCATCGCCATATAATTCCTTTATAACCATTGATGTTGCAATCATAGGAGATACAATAGGAGACAGGTTTGGTACAAGTTCGGGGTGATATTTTTCAATCATTTTCACAATAGCCGGGCAGTTAGCCATGATATAATATTTACCCTTAGCCTGTTCAAAAAGTGAAGCATATTCCTTTGCAATAAGATCAACTCCAAATGAGTTCTCATGTACAAAATCGAAACCTAGAGACCTTATCATTCCGACAAATTTCCTGTAATCAGTAATGTCATCAAATTCAGAGGCAATGCTGGGAGCAAGGAGAGCCACACATTTCCTTTCAGATCCAAGCAATTCCTTCACGGTTTCCCTTGAGTCTCGGAATTCAATTGCCCTTGGTGAACAGGAAACAAAACATAGTCCGCAGCCTATACACTTTTCGGGAAGTATAGACGGATGTTTTTTTTGTGGCCTGACTTCAATAGCATTTACCGGACATACCCTGACGCAAGAATATGAATTCTTGCACTTGTTATCATTTATATAAAGTACTGGCTGCATCTGATTAATTTGATTTCATTTCATAATTTTTATCTGATATCCTCCAGTTCCTGATCGAGAATCTTTTCCACCATTGACAAGCTAACTCCCTGAATGATCTTTCCATTTATGACAAGGTTCGGTCCACTGCTGCAAAGATCTAGACATCGGGCTCCCTTGAACAGAACCTTGTCCTCAAGATGATTTTTCCTGAGATATTCCTTAATGAAGAGGACCATTTCCTTATTTCCTCTCGAAAAACAGCTGCTTCCCAGACAGACCTGCATCTCAAGCTTATTACTCATCTTACTGTTTATTAAAAAACACCAGCAACAAAATTAGTAAATATTTCTTCTTCAGGTTTCTCATTTTCAAAATATGGATATACCGAATCGGGGAGCAATGTACCACTTAAAAAACTTTTCTACCTTATAGAAGATTTTTATATGAGTTCTGAAATATTATGTAAATTACGTATTTACAGTTAGTTAGTGGATAAATAGAATAAATAAGCATATTTTATTTTATTGTTAAATAAATAACAATGTTTATTTAATAACAATAAAATATTTTATATTTGTTGGAGATATTAGCAAAAAAGGGGCAAAATGGCAAACTCTCTTGATTCTATTCTGAGCAAGTATAAATCGGGAAGAAGAGAAGAACTTATACCACTTCTTCAGGAGATACAGGAAGAACAGGGGATCATTTCTGAAGATGCCATCATAAAAGTTGGTACGCTTCTAGGAATGAGTACCTCCAAAATTTATGGCCTTGCAACATTTTATGACCAATTCAGGTTTTCACCTACTGGCAAAATACACCTTCGGATCTGTAATGGAACTACATGTTATATCAACGGCTCTCAATC
>JAHEYW010000070.1 GCA_023251395.1 Bacteroidales bacterium | reverse complement strand
GGGAGGTTGGATGCTTTAAAATTTATAGAATCAAGGAAGATCGAAAAAGTGAGTCGTGCCTTGTTTACTGATATACCGGGGACATTTTTCTTAATATATTCCAGACCAGGTAATTTAATAAGGGGGTAAACACCGCTGAAAGCCTGAAGGTATATAAGAGAGTCTGTCTTTCCGTCGTTAATATGTTTTATTTTGTGGGCTACATCTGCAGCATCAAAATTATGAGTATACCTGTTATACCTGACGCTGTTTGTATTGACTGAAAAAGTGCTGGTATATGATATTCCGGAGCTATTTGTATGATAATAAACCTGAATAAAAGGGTAGTATACATCACCTGAAGAAGAGGTTGAAAAGGCCAGTCCTAAAAGCAATGGATCAGCGGCATCTTCCAGGGTAAAATAAATACCCTTGAAAAATTTACGGAAATCATTAGCATCCTCGTCCTGAGTAAGCTTGGTGGTATCTCTCATAAGATACATGCCAAAAGATGCAGGAAGCACAGTCCTCAAAGTCTGAAGGGTATCTTTATAAATAATTGGAAGCTCAAATGATCCGATTTCCGTTTTAAGTGTAGGATTGGTATCCGAATAGTATGCCTGAGTAGAACTGAGCTGATCATCGATTTCAAACATTTTCAGCTTCTGATGGTAATTTGTGTCAATAACCCCTTTTGCTCCCTGAATGGTCAAAAAGAGTGCAACAGAATCTACAGTAAAGGGGCCGGTCTTCGTCCATGGCCCGGTAAGCCTCAGCTGCCCTACGAAATCAAGTTTGGTTTCCCCAAAATAAGGATCATATGCCCGGCCCAGATATGAAAAAGACAGGTTATTTGTAATTACACTTTTTCTGAATTGCGTAAAAGCTGATACCTTCATTGTGTCAGTAGATTTGAAGGTCATAAAATCACTTGATGGCAGCAGGTTGGATCCGATTATAGTCGGCTTTTCCTCACAAGAACTGAGTGTGAGCATTAATAACCCGGTAAGAGCCGGTAGTAATAACTTAATTTTATATAGAAAAACAGAAACAGGTCTTCTGAATATCTGAAAACTATGATAGGATCTTGTCATAAAAATCATTATAGGCATCAATATATTTTGATTCATCATGATACTGAAGAACAGGTTTATCGGTTGTATCGATATATTTCTTCAGCTCTTTATTTATTTCTTCGCTCCCGATAATTATACCATCAGAATATTTAATCGCCAGCTTGGAGACGTTAACAAAATCTGGCTTTTTAACTATTTTAAGGGTATCCCCGTCGATTCCGTCATATCTCAACTTATCAGCGAACGTAGATCTAAACGGTGTAATGAAATCGTTATTGTAAACAGAATAGATTATTTTATAATTATGGAACAGCGGATCATCATTGTAAATATTCCGCAGGTAGACAGGTACAAGGGCAGTCATCCAGCCATGACAATGAACAATATCCGGAGCCCACCTTAATTTCTTGACGGTCTCAATAACTCCCCTGGCAAAAAATAAAGCCCTTTCATCATTATCATCGAATTCTTTGCCAGCACTGTCACTGACAATATATTTTCTCTGAAAATAGTCTTCATTATCGATAAAATAGACCTGCATCCTTGCGGACTGAATTGAAGCAACCTTAATTATAAGTGGATGATCAGTGTCGTCAATAATAAGGTTCATTCCGGAAAGCCTGATTACTTCATGGAGTTGATTTCTCCTCTCATTGATACATCCATACCTTGGCATAAAGGTCCTTATTTCTTTGCCCTTTTCCTGAATACCCTGAGGAAGAAATCTTCCGATTTTGGATAATTTCGTCTCAGTTAGGTACGGTGTTATTTCCTGAGAAATGAATAATACTTTCTTGCTTTCCATTTAAACTCTCCGGATATACCAGTTATTTATAAGGTGCAAAGATAGTAAAAAATAATAACATTATGTTCTTTATCAATAGGTATTGAAGAAGTTTGAAGCTAATACCTGTTTAAAAAATACAGCCATATGAACATAAATTTCTGCATTGAATAAAATTCAATTAGGTTTGTACAAATTATTCCTAATGAAGATAGCCAAATCAATAGTTGAGCTGAAGGATCATTACAACAGAATGAAGCTGAAACCATCGGGCTTTGTACCCACTATGGGAGCACTTCATGAAGGACATCTTTCACTTGTATCAGCAGCCAGAAAAGAATGTGGAATTATTACTGTAAGTATATTTGTCAACCCGACACAGTTCAATGATAAGGATGACCTGAAAAATTATCCAAGGACCATTGATGAAGATCTTGGTTTACTATCAGATCACCTTAGTGAAAATGATATTGTATTTGTACCGTCTGTTGAAGAAATATATCCTGAACCCGACAAAAGGGTATTTAATTTCGGGAACCTCGACAAGGTGATGGAAGGTGCCCAAAGGCCAGGACATTTTAACGGGGTGGCTCAGGTGGTTAGCAGACTTTTTGATATTGTGAAGCCAGACAATGCTTATTTCGGACAAAAAGATTTTCAGCAACTCACCATAGTCAGAGAACTTGTCAGACAAACCGGCAATAAGGTTAAAATAATCAGTTGCCCGATTGTAAGGGAAGATGACGGGCTGGCAATGAGCAGCCGGAACCAGCTGCTTGAACCATCGATCAGGAAAAATGCCGGGGCCATTTTTACAACTATCTCAAAATCTTCTGAACTTCTGAAAACAATGGAAATTGAAAATGTTAAAAAGTATGTTTTTAACAATATAAACCTCTTACCCGAGTTTAATGTTGAATATTTTGAAATTACAGATAATATTGAACTGAATCTGGTGAAAAGGAAAAGTCAGATGAAAAAGGGAAATAAGTATTTTGCATGTATTGCAGTAAAAGCCGGGAAGATAAGGCTGATCGATAATGTCGAAATACAGTTGCTCTGAATCAAAAGGTTGATTAACTTTGCATCTCAAACATTTAGAAAGGCATGTTTATTGAAGTAGTCAAATCGAAAATTCACAATGTTAAGGTCACGGAAGCTAACCTTTATTATATTGGAAGCATAACAATTGATGAAGATCTCATGGATGCTGCCAATATCATTGAGAATGAAAAGGTGCAGATCGTGAATATCAATAACGGAGAGCGTCTCGAGACCTATGTTATTAAGGGAGAGAGGGGTTCCGGAGCTGTATGCCTTAATGGTGCTGCAGCAAGGAAGGCGATTGCAGGTGATGTCGTTATAATAATTTCATATGCCTCCATGGATCTCAAAGAGGCAAAATCCTTCAAACCCAGCATTGTATTTCCTGATACAAATACTAACAAAATCATCTGAGTTTGAAAAAGACTATCATACAGGTACTTAAATTTCTTGCATTTTTTGTAGTAGGATTACTGCTTCTCTGGCTGGCCTTCAGAAATATTAATTTCACAAAGCTCAGAAACGGCCTTCTTGAAGCAAACTACTGGTGGTTGCTTGCATCGGTTTTCTTTGCAACAATCGCATACTTCAGCAGGGCAAGAAGATGGGTACTCATGATAAATCCCCTCGGATACAAACCCTCATTGAAAAATACATTTTATTCAATGATGACAGGTTACCTGGCGAATCTAGCTCTTCCAAGAATCGGTGAAGTATCCAAGTGTGTGGCTTTGGGTAAAAAGGAGAAAATCCCGGTTGACCAGCTCATTGGTACAGTAGTTATAGAAAGGACCATTGATATCCTGTCTCTCCTTGTTATAATGGTCTTCATGCTGATCGTTGACGGGAAAATAGTTGGTCCGTTTCTCAGAGATTATGTATATGTGCCTATTCATTCTAAAATTGCACAGATCTTCGGTGCTACCTGGATCTTCTGGCTGATTATTGCATTCATTGGAACTATGGCACTTGTTCTAATGTATATATACCGTGAAAAGCTTTATAAAGTCAGGTTCTTCAGAAAGATGGCCGATACGGCAAAGGGGATCATTCACGGATTGAAGATCATCACCAAAATTGAAAGAAAGTGGGAATTCGTTTTTCATACAATTTTCATCTGGGTAAACTATACACTCATGACCTGGGTAGTAGTTTTTGCTATCCAGAGTACCTCTCATCTTGACCTTCTTGATGGCATCTTTCTGCTGGTAGTCGGCGGTCTGGCCATGTCAGCCCCGGTACAAAGCGGCCTGGGAGCATTTCATATAATTATCAGAGAAGCACTTGTAATTGTCTATGGACTAAGTGCAGAGGACGGACTTATCTATGCAATTCTGGCACATGAATCTCAGCTCCTTTTCGGTGCTATCCTGGGTATTTATTCATTTTATGCTCTTGTGAAAAAAAGCCCTGAAAAAGATGGCTAAGAGCAAGAGCGTTTTTGTCTGCCAGAATTGCGGGGCAGAATCAGCAAAATGGATCGGGCGGTGCCCGTCATGCAGGGAATGGAATACATACCATGAGGAGTTGGTAACTCCTGCCTCCTCCCGCGAAACTTCATTTCTAACCGATATTGAAAAAAGAAAACCCGAGCTTCTCGATAATATTACTTCCTCTGAACAGTCGAGAAAGAAAACCGGATTATCTGAACTCGACAGGATACTTGGTGGAGGAATGGTGGGCGGATCACTAATTCTTCTTGGCGGTGAACCCGGAGTGGGTAAATCAACCCTTGCACTGCAACTCGCCCTGGCAATGAAAAATCAAAAAATCCTTTATGTCTCGGGTGAAGAAAGCGAGGAACAGATAAGCCTGAGGGCAAAAAGGATAAAAAAAAATAATCCGGAATGTTATATCCTCAGCGAAACTGAACTTGAAAATATCCTTGCTCATTCAGCAAATCTCAAACCAGAACTCATAATTATTGATTCGATCCAGACTATCAGGACCGCACTACTGGAATCATCTGCAGGATCGGTCTCCCAGGTCAGGGAATGTGCCGCACAACTCCTGAAATATTCAAAAATAACCGGCATTCCTGTATTCCTGATCGGACATATTACAAAGGATGGAACGATAGCTGGCCCAAAAGTACTTGAGCATATAGTGGATGTGGTGCTCTATTTTGAAGGAGACAATAACTATGTGTACCGTATCCTCAGATCTGTAAAGAACCGGTTCGGATCGACATCTGAACTTGGAATTTTTGAAATGGTTGAATCGGGGTTGCGGGAGGTGAATAATCCGTCGGAATTATTTATAAATCAGCATGAAGAATCATTAAGCGGTATTTCAATCGCAGCAACTATTGACGGAATAAGACCATTTCTGATTGAAACACAGGCCCTTGTCAGCAGTGCTGTCTATGGCACACCGCAAAGAAGTTCAACCGGTTTTGATATCAGACGGCTTAACATGCTTCTGGCAGTCCTTGAAAAAAGAGCCGGTTTCAGGCTGGCAGTGAAGGATGTATTTCTGAATATAGCCGGTGGTATTAAAGTCAATGACCCGGCTATTGACATGGCGATATTAAGTTCCGTTCTCTCTTCAAATCTGGATATACCGATTGAAAGAGATTCCTGTTTTGCAGGGGAAGCTGGTTTATCGGGCGAAATAAGACCTGTCTCAAGGATAGAACAGAGAATTAAGGAGGCAGAAAAAATGGGATTTAAAAGGATCTATATTTCAAAATTCCATAAAAATATAAATACAAAAGAGACTGGGATCAATGTAATACCTGTTGGGAAACTCGAAGCTCTTGTAAAACTATTGTTTGCTTAAAAAGCGAAAATAAGGATGGTTCTACTCGTTGGAACATTCTTAAATTAAATGGGGTTTCACTTTCTCCTTTCGCCTTTTTACTTTTATCTTTTCTAGTATCTCTGCCTGTAATTGCTTCTCTTGGTTGTTGTGGACTTATTGACCCTGTCACAATCCAGCTCCTGGGTAAACCCTGCAGGTCTTTCAAATATATCCGATTCCATACTTTCAAATTGTGGGTCTGTGTATAGCTTCTGTAGAAATAATGCAAAAATCGGGAGAGCTATTGTCGCTCCCTGACCTTCACCGAGTGAGTTGAAATGAATGCTCTGGTCTTCCCAGCCGCTCCATACTCCTGCTACAAGGTTAGGCGTGACTCCCATCCACCAGCCATTACCATGATTCTGTGTTGTACCGGTTTTGCCACCAATCTGGTTTGTAAGTTTATATGTATACCGTATTCCGATACCTGAACCGATTTTCACAACTCCCTGTAAAAGGTCGAGCATCATATATGCCTGATCTTCGCTTATCACCTCTTCGATCTTAGGATTGAACCTGGAGATTATATTTCCATTCCTGTCTTCAATTCTTGTCACATAGACAGGCTGGGTATAAACGCCTTTATTCGCAAAAGTCCCGTATGCACCTACCATTTCCTCGAGTTTTACATCGGAAGTACCGAGGAAGATTGAAACAACCGGATCAATGAAGCTTCTAATACCCATCCGGTGCATAAGATCAGTTACTGCAGTAGGCGTAAACTGTTTCATCAGCCATCCCGATATATTGTTTTCAGATTTTGCCAGACCCCATTTAAGGGTAACTCTTTTCCCAACATCTTCTTTTTTCCCTGTACTTCTTGGTATCCATACAGAGTCTCTCAGATAAAAAGTCTGCGGGATATTATCCACCTCATAGCAGGGAGAATAACCATTCTGGATGGCAACAGTGTAAAGGAAAGGCTTTACTGTACTTCCGATTTGTCTCTTCTGTTCTGTAATAGCATCATATTTGAAGTACCTGAAATCGGGTCCGCCGACATATGCTTTTACGTATCCTGTATGAGGGTCCTCAACCATAAAAGCAGATCTCATCAGATACTTGTAATATTTGATTGAATCGAGCGGCGTTAATACGGTATCTCTTTCTCCTTTCCATGAAAAAACTCTCATCTTAACAGGTGTGTTGAAGGAGAGCATGATTGAATCTTCCGGCACTTTTGCACTCCTGAGGTTCCTGTATCTCTCAGATGACTTGATTGTTCTCATGATTATTTCATCGATCTCTTTTTTAGTAAGATCGTTTGAATATGGAGGATTTCTGAATTCCTTTGCAGCCCTGTAGAATGCAGGCTGGATGTCTTTTGAAAGATGATCGGTAAGCGCCTCTTCGGCATATTTCTGCATGCTTGAATTGATGGTTGTGTAGATCTTTAATCCATCACGGTATATATTATAATTGGTACCATCGGGTTTTTTGTTTTTCCTGCACCAGCCATACAGCGGATTATTATCCCACTGCCATAAGGCATCCTCATACTGTTCATTTGAAAAAAAGAACCTTCTTTCAGGTTTCAGTTTAATCATTGTTGTCCTGATGTATTCTCTCAGGTAAGTAGCAAGTCCGGAGTTATGATCCTCCTCCTTATAATCAAGTATAATAGGAAGCTTCTTAACCGAGTCGGCTACAAACGGTGTGATATAGCCATATTTTTCCATCTGGGAGAGAACAACATTACGGCGTGAAAGCATCAGTTCGCTGTTCCTGAGGGGATTATAAACAGCCGAATTTTTGAGCATCCCAACAAGCATAGCAGACTGCTGGAGGTTCAGCGAATCGGGGGTTGTATTGAAATATATTTTTGAAGCAGATCTGATACCGGCGGCATTATTTATAAAATCAAAAACGTTGAGATACATTGTAATTATCTCTTCTTTTGTGTAACTCTTCTCCAGTTTAATTGCTGTCTGCCATTCCTTGAATTTAGTCACTCCGAGCTTTAGTTTTCTGACAATTGCAGAAACTTTAACCGTATCTCTCGGATAAAGCTGTTTTGCCAGTTGCTGGGTTATGGTGCTTCCGCCTCCAAGATTTTTTCCTTTAATAAAACCGGTAACTGCCCTGCCTAATGCCCTTACATCAATACCTGAATGTCTGTAAAACCGTATATCTTCTGTTGCAATCAGAGCATCGATTACGTATGGTGAAATCTCCTTGTATTCTGTCCATGTCCGGTTTTGAAGATAGTATTTACCAAGCAGCATACCGTCTTCCGAATAAACTTCAGCAGCAAGTTTGTTATTAGGATTTTCGAGCTCACTGAAGGAAGGCATTGGTCCTAGTTTTTCGTATGAGATCATTACAAAGAGAACAGTAATGAGAACAAAAGGAATTGCAAATAAAATCCAGAACCAAATAAGGTAATTTCTGTGTTTTGTACTGACAGTCATCTGCTGTTTTAAATTTGATCCAAAATTAGTAAAATATAAAGAATCTTAACGGTTTATTTTGAAGTTTGGTACCTAAATGATTTACTTTGTGCAGTTTTGTATTAGAAAAAAATGTGGAAGAAATGGTTGAGAATCTTGTAATCGTTGAGTCGCCTGCAAAAGCTAAAACAATAGAAAAATTTCTTGGAAAGGATTTTCGTGTTATTTCAAGTTTTGGACATATAAGAGATCTGGCAAAAAAGAATCTGGGTATTCAGATAGATAAAGGATTTGCACCTGTTTATGAAGTCCCGAAAGAAAAGGTTAAAGTTGTAAACGAGCTAAAGAAAAATGCAGCTGAATCTAAAAATATCTGGATAGCATCCGATGAAGACCGTGAAGGAGAAGCTATCGCCTGGCATATTATCAATGTGCTTGATCTGGACCCCGGGAATACGAAGAGAATTGTGTTCCATGAGATAACCAAAGAAGCTATTGAAGAGGCTATTAAAAAGCCGAGGCTCGTGGATATGAACCTCGTTAACTCACAGCAAGCAAGAAGGATACTCGACAGGCTGGTGGGCTTTGAGATATCTCCTGTCTTATGGAAAAAAGTACAGCCATCATTGTCTGCAGGCAGAGTCCAGTCGGTTGCCGTCAGACTGATCGTTGAAAGAGAACGCGAAATTATTGCTTTCAGGTCGGATTCCTCTTTCAGGGTCACTGCAATTTTTCTGTTATCACAAAAAGATAACGACACCATACTGAAAGCAGAAGCATCCCAGAAATTCACAAGGGAAGAAGATGCCTGCAAATTTCTTGAACTTTGCAAAGAAGCTGAGTTCAAGATTGCAAGTATCACTGTAAAGCCTGGTACAAGATCTCCTGCACCACCATTTACAACATCTACCCTTCAGCAGGAAGCATACAGGAAGCTTGGGTTTTCAGTAGCCCAGACAATGTCGGTCGCACAGAAGTTATATGAAGCAGGTAAGATAACATATATGAGAACCGACTCGACCAACCTGTCAAAACTGGCTCTTGCAAAATCGCGTGATGCAATCATCTCAGAATATGGTGAGAAATATTCCAAAACAAGACAGTTTAAAACGAAAACCAAAGGTGCACAGGAAGCACATGAAGCAATCAGACCTTCATATCCCGATAAGGCTACAATAGCAGGGAACCAGAATGAGAAAAAGCTCTATGAGCTTATCTGGAAGAGGACAATCGCTTCCCAGATGGCCGATGCGATAATTGAAAAGACCAATATTGGAATTGAAATAAACAATTCACCTGTTCTTTTCAGCGCAACCGGAGAAGTTGTCAAATTTGACGGTTTCCTCAGAGTCTATTCAGAATCTGCCGATCAGGAATCTAATGATGAAGAAAGATATGTAATCCCTCCGGTAAAAAAAGGAATGCCATTATATTATAATACTGTAAATGCTACTGAAAGATTCACTTCGCCCTTTCCGCGTTACACTGAAGCCAGCCTTGTAAAAAAGCTTGAAGAGCTTGGAATTGGAAGACCTTCTACGTATGCGCCGACTATTTCCACCATACAGAACAGAGGTTATGTTGTGAAAGAAGACAGACCGGGGGAAAAAAGAAAAACAAGATTACTGGAGCTTAAAAGCGGAAAAATAAATGCTTCAACAAAAACAGAGATTGCGGGAAAAGAGAAATCTAAACTTTTTCCTAAAGATATCGGAATGATCGTTAATGATTTTCTCGTTGAGAACTTTTCAGAAATTGTCGATTATAATTTCACTGCAGATGTTGAAATGCAGTTTGATGAGATAGCAGAAGGCAATCTTAAATGGACCGGAATGCTTGACAAATTTTACAGTTCATTCCATAAAACGGTAGAAACAAGTCTTGAAAATAAAAATAAGAAAACCGGTGCAAGAGTCCTCGGCAATCACCCTGAGACAGGTGAACCGGTATCTGTCAAAATGGGCAGATTTGGTCCGGTTGTTCAGATTGGAAACCAGACAGAAGAATCCAAGCCGAAATTTGCCAGTCTTCTGAAGAGTCAGCTTCTTGAGACAATTACATTGGATGAGGCATTAAACCTGTTCCGGCTTCCCAGAAAGATCGGTGAATATGAAGGAGCGGAAATGGTAGCAGGAATCGGCAAATTCGGACCATACATCAGGCATAATAATAAGTTTTATTCACTTAAAAAGGGAGTTGATGATCCCTATGTAATTACACTTGAAAGAGGCATAGAACTGATTGTTGAAAAAACGAACAGCGAAAAACAAAAGGTAATACAAGATTTTGGAGATATTCAGGTTTTAAATGGAAGGTATGGTCCGTACATTACAAAAGAGAAACTCAATTACAGGATCCCCAAGGGCACAGATGCTTCAAAACTGACAAAAGAGGAGTGCCTCAAAATAATTGATACCAGCGAAAAGAAACAAAAGAACAGCTGATTTATGGTTGACCTTAATGACTATTTTAATCCGGTAAGCATTGAAAGGCCTGATTATGAGCACCTGACCGGGCCTGCAGGGTTTTCTCATAATATTAGTATTCATACTGAAAATCATCCGATCAAGGATATAAAAAAGTACCGTATTGCATTACTTGGAGTGCCTGATGCGAGAAACTCTCCCAATACCGGATCATCAAAGGCTCCGGATGGTATCAGGGAGCAACTTTACAAACTTGCCCGAATACCGGGTAAGGCAAAAATCATTGATCTTGGAAATATGAAACGGGGTACAGGTTTCAATGATACGATTGCCGGTCTTTCTGATGTGTTGCATCTTCTTATTTCAGAAAAAATATTTCCCGTAATTCTTGGCGGAAGCAGTGCTCTGGCAGTTTCAATTGACAGGTGCTTCAGCATGCTGAAGACACATTATACAATTGCTTCAGTTGACTCAGTAATTGATTTCCACCCTGAAAAAAAGGACCAGGATTCTTTTACCTGGCTCAATAATATTCTTTACGGTAACAGAAACTTTGTCAGTCATTTTATAAACATTGGATATCAGACCTATCTTAATGATCAGCAGGTAATTAACCGTCTGTTAAAAAGAAAATGCGAGCTTGTCAGGATTGGAGATGTAAGACAGGCGATATACCTTACCGAACCCCTTCTGAGGGAATCTGATGCAGCAATATTTGATATTTCTTCAGTAAGACAGTCGGATGCACCTGGTACCTTCAGACCATCACCAAACGGGTTTTATGGTGAAGAGATCTGCCTTCTTTCAAGATATGCAGGCATATCTGACAAGCTGAAGATTTTCGGATTATTTGAGGTTAATCCTGAATTCGATATAAGATTTCAGACGCAGGGTCTTGCAGCACAGATCATCTGGTTTTTTCTTGAAGGATTCAGCCAGAAACAATATGAAACACCTTCACTCAATGAAAGTAACACCGGAAGGTTTATCAGATATCATGTCCGGGTCACTGATCTTGAGGATGATCTGATCTTTGTTAAAAGTAACCTGACTGACAGATGGTGGATGGAGATAAGGATCAAACAGGATGAAATACAGTATGTTGCCTGTTCCCATGAAGATTATCTCAGAGCAAATAACAATGAAGTTCCGGACAGGTGGGTTAAAGCTTCTGACCGGTTAAAAGCCTGAAAATTTCCTGCTTTTTCAAAATCTTTTCACAACAAAAATAAAATCGTTACGTTATATGTAACCGGCTCATGATTCGGACTGTTCAACTTAAGCAAATAAATAACTTTGATTTCATTTGCTTTTGAGATTTTTAATTATTTTTACTGATTCAACCCGGGTGCCATTGCCCCTATTAAGGAAGAAATGAAAAGATTAACCACTACATTTCTTTTTTTAGTTTTTCTTGCGCGAACAGGATTTTGTCAGCAAGACCCTGTATCGAGTCAGTATATGTTTGGTACAATGGGTTATAACCCTGGTTATGCGGGTATTTCAGGTATGATTTGTGCTACTGCAATGACAAGACAGCAATGGGTTGGCTTTAAGGGGGCTCCCTCAACAACATCATTTGCCGTCAGCGCACCTGTAAAGATCTTTCATATTGAAAGCGGTGTGGGACTTGTTGTGAAAAGTGACAACACCGGTTTTGACAAGGATATCAGTCTGGCAGGAACATATAGTTACCTTATGGATGTTGGCACCGGAAAACTTGGAATCGGGATAATGCTCGGTATGCTTAATGCTGCACTTTCTCCGACATGGCAGATCCCTACCGGCGATTCCTTTGTATCAGCTACAGACGATCCTCTCATACCCGATAATAAGGAAAGTTACGTCGCCTTTGACGCTTCTTTAGGAGGCTATTATAAAACAGATAAGCTTTATGCAGGGCTTTCTGTAACTCATATCAATAATCCTAAAATCAAATACAATAAATCGGATGGCAGAAGTGTAACACCTTATGTAAGCAGACACTATTATCTGACAGGAGGTTACAATGTCCAGCTCTCAAATCCGGCCTATGAAATTCTTCCTTCGATTCTTGTTTTCAGCGACGGTAAAGTACTTCAGGCAACTTTGAATACTCTTGTAAGGTATAATAAGAAAGCCTGGGGAGGCCTCTCCTACAGGGCTGGAGATTCTGTGACTGGAATGATAGGATTTGAACTTTTCAATGGGATAAGGATAGGATATTCATATGATTTCCCGCTAACCGATATAAGAAAAAGCACAACAGGATCACATGAATTTATGGTAAATTATTGTTTCGATCTTAATCTTGGAAAAAGCCCGATGAGATATAAAAGTATAAGATTTTTATGAATATTAAAAAAAATTAACTTACTTGCAATATAAATTCCTAACGTATTATGAAAAAGGTATTCCTATTTGCTCTTATTTTAACAATCTTACTAAGTGGTTGTGGCTCTTCAAACAACGGGGAGCTTACGGGGGTTCAGGGAAGGAAAAAATTCTTTGAACCGGAACCATTGGAGATGGCTTTCATCCCAGCTGGAAGCTTTACAATGGGTCAGAGCGACCAGGATGCAGTCTATGCAATGAATACTTATTCGAAGGTTGTTACTGTCGAATCTTTCTGGATGGATCAGACAGAAATTTCAAATAATAAATACCGCCAGTTTGTATTCTACGTTCGCGATTCTATTCTGAGAACAAAACTTGGAGAAGCAGGTATTGATGGCAGGAACTACTACATGGTTGATAAGGAAGGAAACCAGCTTGAACC
>JAHEYW010000277.1 GCA_023251395.1 Bacteroidales bacterium | reverse complement strand
AGCCTGAGTGGTGCACCTGGGGGTTTCATCGTGAATTTACATCAGAAAAAATCCTGGGAAAGATCGAACGATTAAAGGCCATTGGAATACAATCTGTGATTCTTGATGATGGATGGTCTCTTAATCATGGGGACTGGGTTCCTGATCCTAAAAAATTTCCCGGGGGCGATGAAGATTTTAAACGATTGATTGCTAAAATTCATGAATCGGGCATGAAAGTTTGGTTATGGTGGGTACCCGGATATACTGACAGTATTTCCTCTCTTGCACTACAACATCCTGACTGGCTTATAAAAAGTAAAAACGGCTCTGTAGATCCGTCTTATGGATTATGTCCGGCCTATCCGCCGGTACAGGAGTTTTATAAAAAACTGGTTAAGAAATTTGTTGAAGAATATAAATTGGATGGTTTTAAGCTTGATTTTGCCAAGATAAACTCTGCGCCACCCTGTTATAATCCCAAACATCATCATAATAATCCTGATGAGTCATTCTACAGCACTCCTGTTTTGTTTAAAAACATTTGTGAAACAGCCAAACAGATTAACCCAAACATGCTGCTTGAATACTGCTCATGTGGTATACCACCTACCTATTTTCATCTTCCATGGACCAATCTGATGGTAACCTCCGACCCAAGGATCAGTCAGATAACACAGAGAATAAAATTGTACAAGGCACTGATGGGTGATGACTTCCCTGTTCTGGAAGAATACTGTGGTGTTCTGGCCGGGCCGGTTTACCAACTTGCAATCGGAACAGGAGGCGTTACCGGGACCTTTTCAACTAATCTTGACGATTACCATGAGAAATGGTTGAACATTTATAATAAATATCAATTAAGTAAAGGTGAGTATCTGAATCTGTATGACATAGGTTTTGACTACCCGGAAGCACATGTCATCAGGAAAAATAATTATTTTTATTATGCATTTTATACACATCCCTGGGAAAAATTGGGTCCTGTAAAACTTTGGTGGCGATATGGAAATATTTATGATTTTGACCTTAAGGGACAGGCTGAATTTGAGTTTCCAAAGGATAACTATTCCGGGGGAATTGATTTTAGAGGATTAGATAAAAATACAAAGTATAAAGTGGTTGATTACGCCAATAATAAGCAACTTGGAATTATAAAAGGAGATAATCCCTATCTGCAGGTATCTTTTGATGATTATCTTTTATTAGAAGTTTCTCCTGTTATCGGGCAATAGCATTATTGGATTTTAATGGTTACTATGGTTAATATATTTTGATAATAATAAACAAGACAGAAAATGGGAAATCAAAAAAACAACCGGAGAGAATTTCTGAAACGGACAAGTATTGCTGGAATTAGTCTGATTGGCGCCAGCATTATACCCGGCTATGCATCAGGTAAGGATTTAAAAATCCAATCCAATAAGGATCAGAACCCTGGAATGAAACGTACACAGAAATTTAATATGTCTGGTTATGCAGCACCAAAACTAAATACTGTCCGGATCGGATTCATAGGTCTTGGCAACAGGGGGCCTGACCATTTGATGAATATGAGTCTTTTGGCGGGAGTGGATATCAAGGCTTTATGTGACCTTGTACCTGAAAAGGCCGAAAAAGCCAGAAAACTGATAGAATTTGCCGGGTTTAATCCCACCATCCTCACAGGCGATCCGGAGGCTTGGAAAAAATTATGCGAACGACAGGATATAGATCTTGTATATATATGCACTCCCTGGAATTTGCATGCCTCAATGGCTATATATGCTATGGAACATGGCAAACATGTAGCTATTGAAGTTCCTGCTGCAGAAACTTTGGAGGACTGCTGGCACCTTGTTGAAACTTCTGAAAAGTACAATAAGCATTGCATGATGATGGAAAACTGTTGCTATGACTTTTTTGAGCTTCTTACACTCAATATGGCCAGACAGGGATTTTTCGGGGAAATAATACATGGTGAAGGTGCTTACATTCATAATCTTCTGGAGAAGAATTTTGACAAAAAGGAGTACTGGAATATGTGGCGTCTCAGAGAAAACGCAGGCAGAAGAGGCAATTTGTATCCCACTCATGGCCTTGGTCCGGTTTGTCAGGTAATGAATATAAACAGGGGCGATAAAATGGATTTCCTTGTTTCTGTCATGAGTAAGGATTTCATGATGAACAGTACAGCTAAAAAGCTGGCTGCCACCGATGATTTCTATAAACCTTTTTTAGATAATCATTTCAGAGGTAATATGACTACCACAACCATTAGTACGAATAAAGGACGTACAATTATGGTGCAGCATGATGTAACATCACCAAACGTCTATTCCAGAATTCATAAAATCAGCGGAACCAGGGCTGCTGCTCTGAAGTACCCTTTACCGGCAAAAATTTCCATCGGAGATTCATGGGTTACAGATGAGGAAATGAAGTTGTTAGAGGTAAAATATGCACTTCCCATTGTTAATAAAGTTGGCGAAATGGCTAAAAAAGTTGGTGGTCACGGTGGTATGGACTTTATCATGGATTGGCGATTAATTGATTGTCTTCGGAACGGACTTCCACTTGATCAGGATTGCTATGATGCAGCTTTGTGGAGTTCGATTGCGCCAATAAGTGAAAAATCCGTGGCCGGTAATTCGCACGCAGTAGAGGTACCGGATTTCACATTGGGCTCGTGGAAAACAAATGTGCCTGTAGATATTCTGCTCGAGAAAGGAGGAAATACGGAAGTTTTACGTACCAGGCCGGAATGAGGTTAAATCTCGTAATTCAGAAATATATGAAATATCACATAATACCTGGCATAGCTCTTATTTGCCTTATTTTCCAGCATTGTAATACCCTGTCGGATAATCAATCAAACAAACAGGCAGAAACATCTGATAGTTTACCTTCCGTTCTTTCAAAAAACCATTCGGATTTAATTAAAAGCAGATTAAGGCTGGAGGCCGGACTGAAATTTGAAGAACATCAGTTACCTGAAAATCTGAAAGACTGGGAAAATTACAGAGAACAGCTTAAAAAGGTGATCATGACAAAAGCCGGAGTCGTTCTTAACCATAATCTTCCGCTAAATATCAAGGAGACTGGTTCAATACAATTGAAAGGATATTCTGTAAAAAACATAGCTTTTCAAACACGTCCCGGGATCTATGCTACTGCAAATCTGTATATACCCGATGGCAAGGGACCTTTCCCGGGGGTGATCAATATGTGTGGCCATTGGATGAAAGGCAAGATTGATGCTTCAGCCCCACAGGCAGTAGGGCATAGCTTGGCGTTAAATAAATATGTCTGTCTCACTATTGATCCATGGGGTGCGGGTGAAAGAACTACAATACATGGAAAATTTGAATACCATGGGTCAAATCTTGGAGCTTCGCTTATGAATATAGGAGAGTCTTTAATGGGGATTCAGATATCCGACAATATGAGGGGTGTCGATCTGCTCTGTTCCTTAAATTATGTTGATCCGGAAAAGATTGGAGCAACAGGAGCAAGCGGAGGCGGAAATCAAACTATGTGGCTGGCAGCTTTGGACGAACGTATCAAATCAGCCGTCCCTGTTGTGAGTGTCGGAACCTTTGAATCCTATATCATGGAATCAAATTGCATCTGTGAACTGCTTATTGACGGTTTGACGTTTACAGAAGAGGCAGGTATCCTTTCATTATCCAATGCAATAAAGATGATTAATCATAAACAAGATGA